>CP009910.1:300231-600462 GCA_000808095.1 Borreliella chilensis
ATTAGTAATAATATCAGAGCCAGGTCTTGGGGTAATTCTAACAGATGCCTTAACAGGTTCTTGAGCATCTTTAAAAAGAGCTTTTTCAGGCATAACAAGATTTACACTAACAGCATCAACATCGTCTAAAGCCACAATGTGCTGTTCAACAGCTCTTGTAATTGATCTTCTAAGATTAATGCTTCTTTCAAAATCAGTAATAGTCCATCTATCAATATCAAACAAAGCCCATGGATCCATATGAACAGGTACAAGCTCTTCTCTGACAAGAATTGCTCTCATTTTTTTTGCAAGTTTCTCATCATCTAAATAAATTCTTCCATCAGAACTTAAAAAATATTTAACATTTTCTCTATCAAGTCTTTGTGATATCCTATCTAAGAGATATTGATCTTTAATTTCAACCCCAAAAAGAGCAATGCTTTGACTTCTAGTAGAAAACCCTATCAAAAAAACAAAAGCAATAATTACAAAAAAAATAATCAATCCTAAGGCTATTTTCTGAACAGTACTAGCTTTTTTGAAGATTCCTTTTGCTGAAACAAAAAATTTAGTAAAAAAATTGCTCAAAATCTTATGGCTCCTTAACGAATATTGATTATATCTTGATAAGCCTTCACGCTTCTCTCAACAACAGCTTTTAAAATGCTTAAATTCATATTAGCCTTAGACATTGCTATTACAACATCATGAACATCAACACTACTAGGTCGAAGAATAGCTTGCTCCATAACTTTAGAAACATTTAATTGGCTTTTGTTGATATCAGTAACCGTATTTATTAAAACATCTTTAAATGTTTTAATATCACTGCTTTTGGAACTAAAAAGATTCACATCAAAATGTAAAGGATTTTTTTTAACTAAATTAATATTACTCTCTGTAAAAAAAGCATCTATTTTCACCAATAATCTCCTTTTAGCTTTGAAGTATAGCTAATGCGCTCCTAAACATAGACTTGCTACTATTGATAACAGTAGAATTTGCCTCATAAGCACGAGAAGCTGAAATCATATCTACCATTTCTTCAACTAAATTGACATTAGGAAGCTCTACATAACCTTTTTTATCTCCAAAACTTATTGCATCAGGATGAGTTGGGTCGTATTTTAACTTTAACGGAGACTTGTCTTTTTCAATGCTTGCAACCCTAACTCCTTGACCAATACCATTATCAAGATAATCTGGAATAAAAGGCCCCTTCCAGTAAGGATTATTAATCCTTGGAGCAAAAACAATTCTTTGCCTTCTATAAGGCCCACCATCAGAAGTTCTAGAAGTAGAAACATTTGCAATATTATTAGAAATAACATCAATCCTCAATCTTTGTGCCGTCAACCCTGTTGAAGCCACATTAATACTTGAAAACAATCCCATTTTACATTCCTTAAGATACTAATTTATTTTAATACAATATTAATGCTTTTAAAATAATGTGCCTGAATATTAGTCATAAGGTGATACATCATTTGATTTTGAACAAGCGCCTTAATCTCAGAATCAATATCAACATTATTGCCATTATTATTCACAGCTGAAAGGTGATCAAGAACTCTCTGGGGCTTAACGTCTGAATACTCTGGATTTTTAATTCCAGACAAATGCTTATCACTAGACTTTATCAAGTCTAGATCATTTCTACATTTATTTGAAACAGCCTTCTCAAGCTCTGACTCAAAAGAAATTTTACTTCTTTTAAAATTTGGAGTATCTACGTTTGCTATATTGTCAGAAATAACACCTTGTCTTAAGCTTAGAACATCTAAATATCTGTGTGAAAAATCTACAGATCTCTCGAAATCATTCAAATTAGAACCCCCTCTTTTTAAAATTACTTTTAACTAAATTATATAATAATTTAAATCTTTTTGTTCGTTAATTTGTATTTTTTTATTAACATAGTCCAAGTTTATTTCAAATTTTTTTAACTTACTACCAGGCACCTCAAAAAAAAGATCTGCAAGCACTCTTTCCATAACGCCATGAAGTCTTCTAGCACCAAGATTTTCATTTTCAAGATTCATATTAAAAGTGAGCTCTGCAATTTTATCTATAGCCTCCTCACTAAACTTCAAATCCAAATTATAAACCTTAAACATTGCAACATACTGCTTTATTAAAGAATTTTTGGTTTGTTTTAAAATTTTTTTCAAATCGTCTATGCTTAAACTCTTAAGCTCAACCTTAATCGGGAATCTCCCTTGAAGCTCGGGTATTAAATCAGAAGGTTTTGCTAAATTAAATGCCCCTGCTGCAATAAATAAAATATGAGAAGTATCAACTATACCATATTTTGTATTAACTTTAGAACCTTCGATAATTGGTAAAATATCTCTTTGAACGCCTTCTCTAGATACATCATTACCACTCCTATTCTTAGCAGCAATTTTGTCGATCTCATCAATAAAAATAATTCCCATATTTTCAACTTTGGATTTTGCAATATCTGAAATGTTTTCATGATCAACTAATTTCTCAAGCTCTTCTGCTAAAATTATTTCCTTTGCCTTTTTAATCTTCAATTCTCTTTTCTTTTTTCTATCAAATAGATTGCCCAATAAACCTCCAATACCCATATCAATCTCTTCAAAATTACCACCTGTAAATATTTCTATTGTAGAAAATGGCATTTTGCTAGAAATTTGTATTTCAATAGCAGTGTCATCAAGCTCACCTGCTCTAAGCTTTTTCCTTAGCTTCTCTTTTACCTTTTCTTCCGCCTTTATTTCGCTTGGATCTACATTTTCAAAATTGCTAGACCCCTTAAAAAGACTTTCAACTATTCTCTCTTCTGTTTTTACTAAAGCATCTTCTCTTACAGCGCTATACATTTCTTCTTTTACCATATTAACTGCAATGCCCATTAAATCCCTAACCATAGATTCAACATCACGACCAACATAACCAACCTCAGTATATTTTGTAGCTTCAACTTTAATAAAAGGAGCCTTGATTAATTTAGAAAGCCTTCTTGCAATCTCAGTCTTTCCAATACCAGTTGACCCAATCATAATAATGTTTTTAGGCATTACCTCATCTTTTATTTCTTTGGGAAGTCTAGATCTTATATATCTATTAACAAGAGCAATTGATACTAATTTTTTAGCTTCGTTTTGACCTATTATGTACTTATCAAGTTCTGCAACTATATCTTTGGGAACTATATGATGTTCTAACTTATTCATTTTCAATCTCCTCAATCACAATGTTAGAATTAGTATATATGCACACTCTTGCCGCTATCTTTAAAGATCTAAGCGCAACTTCAAAAGCACTTAATTTTTTATTTTCCATGTAAGCAAGAGCTGCTGAATACGCATAATTGCCCCCACTACCAATTGAAATAACATCCTCTTCAGGCTCAACAACATCACCAGTACCAGAAATTAAAAGAATATTACTAGAATCAGCAACAAGCATCATAGCCTCAAGCTTATGAAGTATCTTGTCAGAACGCCAATCTTTTGCAAGGTCAACAGCAGCCCTTTTAATGTCAATCAAACCATCACCTTTTGCCTTGATTTTTTCTTCAAATTTTTCAAAAAGAGTAATTGCATCAGACGTTGAACCTGCAAATCCTGCCAAAATTTTTCCATTAAGCAATTTTCGTATTTTAATAGCATTACTCTTTAAAACAGTATGTCCAAAAGTTACTTGTCCATCTGCTGCTACCACAGTTTTGCCATTTTTTTTTATTGCAATAACTGTAGTTCCTTTAAAGCTCATATTACCCCCCTATTTATATATCTCGTTTAAAAGTTCATCAATAAGAAAATCAGATACATTTTTACAATTACAATACTCTTTAGAATCATCCTCAATCTTATTGGAATCTATATATTCAACATTCAATAAAGCATAAAGATCTTTAATGGTTTTTATCTCTTGAGCACCAAAACTATACAATTTAACGGCTCCATCGCCACAAAAATCTAAATCATAAACATAAATGTCAAGCCCCAGGTCAAGACCAAGTTCAGCTGTAATCAAAGCTCCCGATTTTAAAGGCGCATAAGTTATAAAAATAGCATCCGACAAGCCTGAGATTAATCTATTTCTTTTAGCAAAAAAATAATTTTGAATTTTATCAAAAGGCAACGTCTCAGTAATTATTCCGCCCCCTTGTTCTAAAAGCTTAAAAACATATTTTCGATTTTGCTTAGGATAAATATTGTCAATATCTGTTGGAATAACAGCAAATGTCCTCCTATTCTCATTAATTGCAGCTATATGGGCCTCAATATCAGCCCCAATTGCAAATCCAGAAATAATCTCTACACCATTTCTTGCAAGATGTGCAGAAAACTCTCTCGTTCTCTCAGCAAGAGTTTTGCTAATTCTTCTCGAACCAACAACAGCCCAAGACAATGAAGAAAAATTAGGCAAATTACCTTTGTAATAAATAGCAAAAGGGGGATCATAAATTCTCTTAAGCTTATTAGGGTAAATCTTAGATCCTAGAATAGCAATTTTGGCTTTTGTCCTTCTAATAACTTTTTCTTGCAATTCTATTAACTTTAAATCAGGCAGCCTAAATAATCTTTTAAATGATCTTGAAAGATAAGCCTCAATGTCTTTTTGAGTCAATTTAATAATATCATTAAAATCAAAATTAATAAAAAGCTTTAGTTTTTCCTTGCTTTTTAAAAATTTTAAATTATCAATATAAAGCAATTTCATCATAAATAATTACTTCAAATTGCTCATGATCCTAGAAACACCTTCTTTTTGCTCTTCAGTTACAGCCTTTTTACTAGCTTTATCATAAAACAATATAGCATTACCAAAATCACCAAGCGAATAATAATTTGCACCTCTTAACATTAAAAACTCAAAATAATCCTCACCCATATTATCAAGCTTATTTAAATACTCTTTAGCTTCAAGCTGCTTATCAAGTTCATATACATACATATTAGAAATAGCAAAAAGAGACTCTTTGAAATCATTTCTAATTGAAATTGACTTTAAAAAAGAATTTTCAGCAAGAATCATGTATCTTTCAATTTCATTTTTTATCTTTAAATTTTTAGCTAAATTATAAGAAGCAACACCTACGTAAAAATGTGACAAATAACTATTGGGGTTGATTTCTAAATTTTTACCAAAATACTCAATAGAGGGTCCGTATTGCCCAAGCTTAAAAAATTCAAGCCCAATCAAATTGAAAAACCTGGCTTTTTTATCAATTGAATTAACTATCTTTAAAATATTCTTATCTTCTTTTTCTACAAATTCCTTATAAACTTCAATTTTAGATTCAGATCCACCGCCTGAAATTTCCAATTCTCTTAACCTAAGCCCAAGATTCAATTTTTCCTTAGATTCATTTCCGCAAGATACAAATAAATTAATAAGCATTAACAAAAAAATTTTCATCTAATCATCGCTACTTTTTTTGTTTAAATTTCTAAGAAATGTTGGAACATCAATATCATCATCAAAATAATTAACATTTTTAGACTTTACTGCAAAAGAAGAATCTTGATGTTCATAAGATCCAGAAGGAATATTTTGAGTACCTGACATTAAAGTGTCAAACTCTTTAGAACTTAAGGTATTATTTTCTGGCGAATTGGATATTTCCTTTTGCCTTTTAGATGCAAAACCTGTAGCAACAACTGTAACATAAATTTCATCTTCAAGATTTGAATTAATAGCATGGCCATATATTACAGTAGCCTCATCATCAACACTAGCAGTAATTATTCCCATAATCTCTTCAAGCTCAAGCAATGAAAAATCATCACCACCAGTAACATTGACAAGAAGTCCTTTAGACCCCTCAATACGCACTTCCTCAAGTAAAGGATTACTAATAGCAGAAGTTGCAGCATCAACAGCTCTGTTTTCACCCTTGCCATATCCGATTCCCATTAAAGCATCACCTTGCCCTTGCATAATACTTTTAACATCGGCAAAATCAATATTAACCTCTCCGTGTTCAATAATAAGCCCTGCAATACCTTGAACACCCATTCTCAAAACATCATCTGCACGTTTAAAAGCATCTTTAATAGTAGTCCTTTTGTCAACAACAGTTAAAAGCTTTTGATTTGGAATGATAATTAATGTATCTACAGACTTTCTTAAATTATTTATTCCTTGCTCAGCAAGTCTTAATTTCTTAGGACCTTCAAACTTAAAAGGCTTCGTCACAACTCCAACTGTCAAAATTCCAAGCTCTTTTGCAACTTGCGCAATAACCGGAGCTGCTCCGGTTCCTGTTCCACCACCCATACCAGCAGTAATAAACACCATATCAGCACCAGAAAGATGATTACGTATAACATCTATGTCTTCCTCTGCGGCAGCCTGCCCAATCTCAGGCTTTCCTCCAGCACCAAGCCCCGCTGTAACTTTTGCTCCAAGAGCAATTTTTATGGGAGCAATAGAGGTTTGGAGAGCCTGAAGATCAGTATTAGCCACAATAAATTCAACATCTCTTACTCCATATTCAATCATACGATTAACAGCATTACTACCTCCTCCTCCTGCACCAATCACCTTAAGAATTGTGGGATTTGTAGTAGAATCAAATCTTCTTGTATGGCCATCAATCATATTATAATCTTTCATTAACGCTTCCTCCATGATTGGTCAAAACCATTCTTTCAAAAACCAACCTTTCAACTTTGAAGATATTTTATTTTTTCTTTTAACTTTACTGCTTACCTTCTTTAATTTATTGAATTTTTGTTGCTCATGCTTATAAAGAACAAGACCAAGAGCTGAAGAAAACTTAGGATCTATATGCTCTTCTCCAATCCCATTAATACTCATTGGCAAACCTATTCTTGCAGGATAATGAAATACTTCTTCTATTAAATTAGAAATACCTGGGAATAAAGCTCCCCCACCTGTTAAAACTATCCCACCATTAATTTTATTATAAAGCCCACGTTTAAGTATTTCCGCCCTCATCATTTCAAAGATTTCTTTTAATCTTGAATTAATGATTATAGACAACTCTTTTCTGCTTTTTTCTTGAGGGGGTCGAGTCCCTAGATTTGGAATAATTACAGTTTCCATTTGACTATCAAGAATAGATGGATGGGCAATGCCAGCTGTTACTTTAATATTCTCAGCAACATCCTCAGGAACCTTCCAAACTTGAGCAATATCAAGAGTTACCCTATTAACACCAATAGGAATTACACCTGTATAATAAGGAGAACCGTCAATATAAAGAATAATATCAGTAGTTCCTTTACCCATATCAATAAACAAAACACCCATCTCACGCTCTTCTTTAGAAAGAGTTGCATAAGAAGAAGCTAAACTTCCAAGAACAACCTCATCAACTGCAAATCCAGCTCGATTTACACATCTGACTAAATTCTGACTAGAAGAGCTAGATCCTGTAATAATATGCACTTCTCCTTCAAGACGAATACCCATCATATCTATTGGATTTTTTATATGAGGTATTCCATCTACAATAAATTCTTGAGGAATAACATGAAGAATTTCTCTATCCATTGGAATAACAATTGCCTTTGCAGCTTCGATTACCCTATCAACATCTTCTTCGTTAATCTCTCTTGTTCTTGAATTTATTGCAACAACACCACGCGAATTGGTTCCCTCAACACTACTCCCAGACATAGAAACTGAAAGCGATGTAATATCACACCCTGAAATGAGCTCTGCAGCCTCAATAGAATTAGATATTGAATCAAGAGCAGCTTCAATGTTTATTAAAACTCCCTTCCTAACTCCTCTTGATATACTAGTGCCTATTCCAACTATTTCCAATTGATCATTCAAATTTACTTCAGCAACAACAGTACAAATTTTTGAAGTTCCAACATCCAAACCTACTATCAAATTCCTAGACACTAACTTTCTCCTAACAAAATGATATCACCACTTCTTAAATCTATAACACCAGGCTTTCCTTTAAGCAAATCAACTGCAAGAAATACTTTATGCATCACGTCTGTTAAATCCATATCAACTGTTATCAATATTTTATTATATATGCTTTTAATATACAAAATTACATTATAATCATAGAAATTCAATTTTAAAAAATTTACCTCTGATATTAAATTATACAAATATTTTTGATTTATTTTAAGATAATTAAGACCTCTTACAACATTAAGCATTCTATCCTCTAGAAAATCTCCGACATTATTATCATTCAAAATTAATCCACTAATTATAGGTAAATCATAAATTAAATACTCACTTTTTTCCAAAATTACACCATCTGATGCAATACAATAATAAGTAATGTTACCATTTACATTTTCTAAAGCAACAGCAACGGGTATTCTTTTCTCTATTTTAATATTAATTTTATTAGGAAACTTAAGATCAACCTTAGCATTCTTTACTCTTAAATCTCTTTTAAGATTCTCCTCATATATTCTAACATTAACATTATGATAATAAGTATTAGGCTTAATTCCTGAAATCTTAATTATATCTTCTTTAGAAAGAGAAGTATCATTATTTATGCTAATATATCTAATCAAAAAATAAGGAGACACAAAAATAATAATTATTATTTCAAAAAAAATTAAAGACGTTGAAAAATATATATATTTAATTAAAAATTTTCTCTCAATAATCATAAACTAATCCGATTTACACACTAGAAAAATCCAATCAATTATTACTTAAATCCCTTGAAACATTTGAAATAAGACCAGAAAGTGCCATGGTAACAACAATAGAAGAACCTCCTGATGAAAAAAAAGGCAAATTTATTCCTGTGGGAGGCAAAAGACCAATTGCAATTAGAATATTCATCATGCTTTGAAGAAAAATTGCAAGACTTGAAATAAATGCAATAAAAAATTTGAACTTGTTATTAGAATGGATAGCTATAAAATAGCCAGTACAAAAAAATAAAAAAAATAAACTTATAGCAAAAAATACACCCAAAAATCCCAATTCTTCCCCAAGAACTGAAAAAATAAAATCAGAATTAGCCTCTGGAAGCTTCCCAAGTTTTATCTCTCCCATCCCTAAACCTTTGCCTAAAATTCCCCCACTCTTTAAAGCATTAAGAGATGCTATTATTTGATAACCTTTGCCTGAAGGATCGTCGTAAGGATTAAGAAAGGCAAAAATTCTAGAAACCCTATAAGGCTCAAGCATCAAAAATATAACAGAAACCGGCAAAAAAGTAATCACAATGGCAAAAACATAACTAAATGCCATATTAGAAACAAACAAAACAATAAAAAAAAGAATAGCAAAATAAATAGCTGTTGAATAATCGTTTTGCAAAATTATTAATACCCAAAAAATTGCAAAAATAAACATTGGCTTTAACCAGTATGAAATACCATTATTTTTTCTTAAATCGAATTTACTCAAATAAGATGAGAGATAAATAGTAAAAGATATTTTAAAAATCTCAGAAGGTTGAATACTAACACCTTGAAAGAATATCCATCTCTTTGCTCCAGAAATACTTGGAGATAAAAAAGTCGCCATAATTAAAAAAAAGGTTATAATCAATACAGGAAATATTGAATTTTTAAAAAAATTTAAAGAAATTCTCTCAAAAGCAAAAAAAACAATAAAGCTCAAAAAAAGATAATTAAGTCTTGTAAAAAATAAAAAATTTGGATTTCCTGTTAGTTCTAAGCTTAAAAAAAAGGAAGAGGTGTAAAAAACTACAAGCCCATAGGCTACTAATAGCAGCAAAACAAGCAAATAACATATTCTAAGTGAACTTACCTCTACAAACATAACAAATTATCTAATTTTTATTGTACTTAAAGCAAGTATAGCAAATATTAATCCTATTATCCAAAATCGAATAACAACTTGCATCTCAGACCATCCAAGTTCTTCAAAATGATGGTGAAGTGGAGCCATTCTAAATACTCTTTTTTTGGTTTTTTTGTAAACCATGACTTGAATAATTACAGACAAAGTTTCAATAATAAAAACACCTGCAAGAATTGAAAAAAGTATTTCACTTTTTAAAATTAAAGCCGCCATTCCAAGAATAGCTCCCAAAGCCAGGCTGCCTGTATCCCCCATCATAATTTTAGCAGGATAAGCATTAAACCATAAAAATCCAAAACTTCCTCCAAGCAAAGCTCCAAGAAATATTACAAGCTCTTCAGAACCTTTAATATTTGGAATATGCAAGTAAGCTGCAAAATCAGCTCTACTAGTAAGATATGCAATTATCATTAAAGCTCCTGTTATAACTATGCTCAACCCAATTGCAAGTCCATCAAGCCCATCTGTTAAATTAAAAGAATTAGAAGCAGAAATTAAAATAAACATGCCAAAAGGAATATAAAATATTCCTAAATCTATTTGAAAAGACTTAATAAAAGGGAAATAGATTATACTAACATGCTCATCCCCTAAATAATACAGAATTCCAACAGAAATAAAAGAAAATATTATTTGCCCATAAATCTTAAATCGAGCTTTAAGCCCATCTGAAGTCTTCCTTTTAATTTTCAAAAAATCGTCCATAAATCCTAAAAAGGCAAATCCAAGCATAACAAAAACCATAATTAAAAAATAAACATTTAAAATATTGCTCCAAAACACTAAAGAGATAAAAACACAAAAAAAAATAAGAATGCCTCCCATAGTAGGAATTCCTGTTTTTTCGCTCAAATGTCTTCTAGGACCATCTTCTCTTAAAATCTGATCGGCTCTTAATCTTTTTAGCCTTAAAATAATATGAGGACCTACAAACAAAGACAATAAGAATGCAAAAATCGTAGCATAAGCCATCCTAAAAGTAATATATTTAAGTAACCGCAAACCTAAAAGATAAAACATAAGAACCTCATTATTGTCTAAATATAATTTAAAATTCTCTCCAACCTATTAAACCTTGAACCCTTAATGACAATAAAAACTGAAGGTTCTAAGCTTTTTAAAAAAAATTCAATAAATTTATCAAACTCATTAAAATAATATAAACATTTCTCAACTAAATTCTCAGAATCTCTAACATCTAAAAATTCTTCGCCAATTAAAAAAATTTTATCAAAATTCATTAAAACAGCTTCTTGAATCAAATCTTTGTGCGCTTTGTATGTAAATTCTCCAAGCTCCTTAAAAGATCCAAGAACTATAAATTTTCTATTTTGAATATTAAGATCTAAAATCATATTTTTCAAAGCCATAAAAGAACCCATATTGCCATTATAAGAATCATTTAAAATTAAATACCCATTTCTTGTCAAAATTTCTGCCCTACCCTTTTGAAAATCAGTCTCAACAAGACCTTCTCTTATTTCTTTTTCTCTCATTCCTAAAAATAAGGCTAAATTAATACAACCTATGGCATTAAAAATATTATGCCTACCTAACAATAAAATAGAATACTCAAACCCTTTGTAAACAAAATCATAAGAAAATTTTCCTTCCAAAAAAGAAAATGATTTAATATTAAGATTTTCAAAATCAAAATAAACAATTTCAACATTTGGATTTTCGATTTTTGCTCTTTTTTCTAAATAAACACAATAATCATTCATTTCGTTTACAACAAAGATTTCAATATTCTTACCAATTATTTTGCTCTTTTCAAAAGCAATGGCTTGTATCTCTTTGAAAGCTTGCATGTGTGCATAGCTTATATTAGTAATAATAACAATTTCTGGTTTTAAAATTTGAGATAAAAGATCCATTTCTCCAACATAACTGATCCCAACCTCAAAAACAGCGTATTCTTCATTTCCTTCTACCCGTAAAATACTAAGAGGAAGTCCAATGTCAGAATTTAAATTACCCCAAGTTTTGTAAGTCTTATATTTTTTCGAAAGTATGCTATAAAGCATCTCTTTGGTTGTAGTTTTCCCGTTACTACCTGTAATAGCAATCCTTTTAAAGCTTGTCCTTTTAATCAGAAACGATGCCAAAGTTTGAAGAAGCTTTATTACATCACTTGTAAGCAAAAAAACTAACTCCTCATTATTATTTAAATATTCTATACACTCAGATTCATGATTTCTTGAACATACAAAGCACTTCACACCCAAATCAATTAAATATTTAACAAAAGAAAATCCATCTACTTTATTGCCCTTATAAGCGAAATAAAGGCTGTCATTTATATTACTACCCTTTATTTCGCGACTATCTAACGAATAAAAAGACACTATCTTTTCAATATTTCTTATATTCCCCACAAACTTCACATCTTTAGAAGAGATTAAAATATCCTTAATCTTTATACGCACTCAAACCTCATTCTAAAATCTTTTACTCAACAAAAATATTTATATCTTTATTATCTTTTTTTTCCAAATTTAAATCTCCAGAACAAAAATTCTCTATTCTATTAATATTTTCAAGTTCATATATTACTGTTAATAATCTTAAATTATCGTCAATAACACTTTCCTGTTCATTATCTAAATAATTAAATTCTCTAAGTCTTACAACATATCTGAAATTTAAATAAATATTAAAACACACTATAATTGTTAGTATCAAAATTAAAATGCAATAAACTTTAAACTCAATCTTACTTATACTATTCATAAAATTTTTTTCACAACTCTAAGTTTAGCGCTCCTTGAAGGCTTATTTTTTTTAATCTCATCAAAACTTGGCTTAATGGGCTTTTTTGAAATCTTAGCATACAAATCACAGTTTAAACTTCTAAAAAAATCTTTTACAATACGATCCTCTATCGAATGAAACGTAATAATAGCTAAAATTCCATCTTTGGCTAAATTTTCTATCCACAAAGGCAAACTCCTTTTAAGTCTAGCAAGCTCATCATTTACATAAATTCTTAACGCTTGAAAAGTTTTTGTAGCTGGATTAATTCTAACTTTTGAAAAAGGATAAGCTTTGCTTATTATAGATTGAAGCTCTTTTGTAGTTTGTATTTTCTTAATTTTTCGATATTCTACAATAGCTTTAGAAATTTTTCTAGAATAATGCTCATTGCTTAAATTATAAATTAAATCTTCAAGATCTTCTTTAGTAAAAGTATTTACAATCTCAGCCGCACTAATGCTGCAAGAAGAAGAACAAAGTCTCATATCCAAAGGCTCGTCCTCAAGAAAAGAAAATCCTTTTTTGCTATATTTGTAATGAAACATAGAAATACCAAGATCAACCAAAATAAAATTAGCCTTGGCACTTAAAGGGTAATTGATGAAAAAATCATCAAACCAATCATTAAAATATGTAATTCTCTTTTCAAACATAAAAAGAAACTGCTTTGCCCTATCTAAAATCTGAGAATCTCTTTCAATTCCAACCAAACTTAAAAAGTCATATTTCTCAAGAATAGACTTTGCATGGCCACCTTCCCCAAGAGTGGAGTCAATGTATATTAAATTGTCTTCTACGCGTAAATCTTCTACAAGCTTACAAATCGCATCAAGAAGTACTGGAAAATGGGAAATACTATTATTCATTTAATTTAAACCTATAAATTATTTTTTTTTCATTTCCATAAACATCGCCATATTTTATTTTGATCTCATTGCTACCCTTAATAAAATTAAGATCATTTATCTTAAGACATCCGTCATCTTTTTTAATATTCAAAACATCTAATCCATAATTTTTCTCTTGAGATAAAACATATGTATTATTACTCAAAAAAATATTTTGAAAATCTGAACGAAAAATACTTTTATTGTTTAAAACAATCTCAAAATAATAAATTCCTTTAAGGGAATTACTAGAAGCTTCTACTTTTTGAGTATGAAAATATAACAAAAGACTGTATTGTCCAGAATCGACATTTAAATTCAAGTCTTTTGATAATTCCAATCTTTCATCATCACCCTTTCCTTTTAAAAAGACCTTACCCAAAATATAAACCGTATCAGAAAATACATTGTTTTTGTTCTTGAGAACAAACAAAGGATTGATAATCTTTTCAGTATTAAAATCACTAACCACTAGATCAATGACACTCTTTTTATCCTTTAAAAAAATCTTTCCAAATTTATAAAAAAAACCTCCCAAAACCTCTAAACTCAAATTTAAGTCATTGTCAAAAATAATTAAAATACTACTCTCATTATCTAACCTATTTTTTGAATACAAAATTTTATAATTATTTGAAAAAACAGACACGGCCTTCTCCAAAGGTCTTAATCTTACTCCAATATTTAACTTATTATTATCCAATGCACAAAAATCTTTAACTAAAGCAAATTTTTCATCATTTCTAAATTCCAAAAATGGATATAAATCTAAAATATTAAAAAGTAATATAAAAATAATTAAAATCACTGCCCTAATCCTAAGTATTTTAAATCATTATTGCCATTAAAATACAAAATTCCCTCTCCAAATTTAACAAAAGAGCTTACTTCATCTTTAATAAAGACATTATCAAATAATCTAAAAGAATTTGCTGAATAAGTTTTTATATTAATAATTTTTTCACTCTCAGAATAAGAATATACTCTGTAAATATTTTGAAAATAATCATAAGATGCCCCTAAAATAGAATTTTTATTTTCAACTTTAAATATTTTGCCACTTTTAATATTCAGAACTACAAATGAATTTTTACCCTCAATAAATAAATTATAATAATCATCTATTTTTATAAAAGGATCAAAACTATTAATAGTTACATTGTTTAACTCCAAAATTTTTTTATAATTGCTCTCTAAGTCAATTACTTCTAAAAAATACTCAGAACTACCTTTTAATAACACTAAATATTTATTATCAAAACTTAATTTAACAAAAAATGTTGGAAATTTTTTCTTTAAAAAATTTTCCATATAAACTGTCTTGCCATGTTTATATATATAAATCTCTCCATTAGAAAGTCCTAAAACTAAAACTTCATTGTTATAGTCCACACTTAAAATTGAGGACAAAAAATTGAGTACCAATATATTATTGCCGCTAGAATCATAAATCTCTAAAGTTTTATATAAATTGTTTAAAGTAAAAACCAAATTATTTATTACAAAAACAAAATCTTTAAACTTGAGTGTAAATAAAAATTTACTGTTTTTGGCAGAAAAAACAGAATAATCTCCACCAGAATTAGAAATCACATAATAATAATCCGAATAACTTATTAAGTTATCACTTACAAGAGAATAACAAGATTCTCTAAAATTAAGATTTAAAACCTTATTTAATATAAAAACATTCTTGCTTAAATTTATATTTTTATAATCAGGTTTGTTTTCAAAATTCTTAAAATCATAAAAATTAGATACATTCATGGTAGATCTTACTAAAAAATCGACCAAAATTATAAATAATAAAAATAAACTCAAGATTAAAAAAATTTTTAATTTCCTGAATTTAATCGTGCCCTCTTCCACATTAAAACTCAATCTAAATACTTTCTCCCATTTTAATCTATCTATTTCGCTTTAATTAAATCTGAACTAAACTTTGAAGACCAAACCTCATGAAACCTTGAAAATTTTTCAGCAGCTTCTTTTTGGGAGGCTATGGTAGCCAAAACTCTTCCAGCTTCAAGATACCCAAGAGAGTGTAACCCAAATCCATGAGATCCGCTAAGCTCATATTTACTTCTTAAAATAAATGCTCCTTCTTCTAAAAGTTCTAACACTTTAATAAGATGTTCAAATTGAAATTTATAATAAGGACTCTCAAGTTTTAAGTTTTTAGAAAAATCTCTAAAATCAATAATATTTTTAGAAAAAACAATAAATTTAAGATAAATATCCTCAAGAAAAACAAGCGTTTTAGAATCTTTTTTACTAAAATTTTTAGCCAAATCAATTAAATATCCCAATTTTTTGACAATCAAAAACCTCTCTTCAGGGTTTAAATTAAGAGTCTGAGGTGTTTCAATCAACTCTCTTGGGCTAATAAGAAGAGCAGGGCTAATAACTAAACTAAAATCAGAAATCAATCCAGACAAAACTTTTTTTATAGAATAATTTACTTTCAATCTAGGCCTAGTATAAAAATAATTTAAAGATGAAATATAGCTTAAAACATTTAAATTGAAATCAATAAGATCAAATGAAAGCTTAGCATTTGAGGTGAATCCGTTAGTTTCTTTTATAATTGCTATATCATTTAAAGTCCTTGAAACAAGATTATTAATATACACTATTTTTTTATAATTTTCATTATCAATTAAATCCATAAACACCTGCCTAAATATTCACACAAAGATGATTTATAAGCTGTCCAATATATTGATTTTACCAACAAATATATTAAATATTTTAACAAGTTATAAATTTATAAAAAACACCCTTGGAACATTAATTCTGCAAGAATAAACAAAACATTAATATCCTTATAGTAAATTATGTAAAATTTTAACTGCTTTTTAAAAGCGTCAAGTCTTAAAACATACAAAATAATCTAATCTTTAACAAGATTAGATTAAATTAAATATTTAAATAACAAACAATATTTATTGTAAATTCACTACTTAAAAAAATATTGAATTTACAATAATTTGTTTTTTAATCTCTTGACAAAAGTATCTGTACAAAATGAAACGAAATTTAAGCTTTGAGCAGAAATTTCAAATTCAAAAACAACATCAACTCCAAAAGGACCAAAATTAATTCCATCCAAAAAAATTGATACTGATCCTACAAAATATTCCTTTGAAAAAGAAAGAGATAGTTTGCTAAATTTAGAAAATACGAAAGAACGATTATAAACAGAATGGGGAGAAATAGGTGTAAGTAAAAATCCCTCAAGATCTGCTTCCAAAATAGGTCCTCCTGCTGAAAAAGAATATCCTGTTGAACCTGTTGGAGTAGATACAATTACTCCATCGCTTTTATATGACAAAAAACTCTCAGAATTAACTTTAAGATCTACATAAATCATTTTATTAAGAACGCTTGAGCGAATAATAATATCATTTAAAGCATATTTAGAAATTACATCTTTACCTTGCTGATATACTGCTACATGAAGCAAAAATTTTTTATTAATAACTAAAGAGTTGTTAAAAAATCTATCTATGACTTTTTTAAAGTCTTCAATCTTAATGTCTGCTAAAAACCCTACCTTTCCCATATTAATCGAAATAATTGGAATATTAAAATTTTTATTTTCAAGAAGCAAATTAACAGCCAAAAGAACTGTTCCATCTCCTCCCAAAGTTATTAAAAAAAGAAAATTTTCTCTCGGGAAAGAAACTAAAGGCTTGCTAACGTCTATTAATACCACCTCAACAAAATATTTAGTCTCTAGATAAACTTTAATATCACTTCCCAAAATACTAGATCCCGACTTTAAAGTATTAATACAAAGAAGAATTTTATTCTTCATTTTGATCTTTATAGGGAATATTGTCAAATTCACCTTTATCAAAAATTTTCGCGATATCAATTAACACTAAATATTCGCTCTCAAGATTATCAGCCTCATCAAGTTTTACAACTCCAGATATATACCTTCTATCTAAAGTTTGCAAAGTAGCAGGTGGTTCTTGAATTCTAGAATCATCAAAACTAATAACTTTAAGAACCCTATCAACAAAAATACCCAAAAGTTTGTTTTTAATCTTAACTATTAAGTATCCTGTTAAAAGCATATCCTCTTCTGTTACAGAAATAGAAGGAACCCCAAATCTAATATTCAAATTAACTAAAGGAATAATGCTACCTCTAAGATTATAAATGCCTATAATATATTCAGGAACATTTGGTATAGCATAAACTCCTTCCGATGGAACTTTAATAATTTCTCTAATATGCTCTATTGAAACCCCATAACTTTCTTTACCTATTTTAAACCCTGCAACTTGAAGTTGCGACTTTCTATCCTTAGACTTTTCTTTTCTCAACATATTTTATACCTTTGAATTGCTGATTAACAATTTGATCAACTTACTTACCAAAAATTTTACCTAAAAAATAAATTTCAAAAGAATTTTTCCTTACAGCCTTGGGCCTAATTTTTTTTACAAATTTAAAATATTTTTCAAATCTTTTAAAAATTTGCATTTCATCTCCCCCCTGAAAAACCTTAACAAGCAAACTTCCTTTTTCAAGTAAAACTTCAAGCGATAAATCTATTATTTTCATACTTAAGTTAAAAGAATTACTGGTATCTACAAGTCTATTTCCAGTAGTTCTAGGAGCTGCATCGCTAATTATAAGGCTATAAGGCCCAAGCGAATTAATTTTAAAAACTGTATCATCTGAAAATATATCTCCTTTTATAAAATAAAAATTATCAACATAACTAAGGCCAATATCATTAATATCAACAGACACAAGAATACCTTTTTTAAGCTTTTTATATGCATATTGAGAGAAACTCCCAGGCGATGCACCAATATCTAAAACATTACCATAAGAAAATAAAGAAAATTTTTCATTAATTTCCATCAACTTGTACACAGACCTTGCCAAATAGCCTTCTCTTCTAGCTTTTTGAGAATACTCATCATCCAAGCGACGCATATTAATCCTTTCAATACACTTTATTATACTTTTTCATTATAATTCTTATTATGCAAAATAAACTATTTTTAAAAAATATTGAAAAAAATATTAATAACATCTTCTCAACAACAAATTTTCTAAATTTATTCAAAGATAAAGATTTAAAGTTTACTTTTAAAATAAAAAAAAATACCCTTGATTATATTAAAGCACCGGCAATTGAAATTATTAATAGGGGTGGGAAACGAATAAGACCAATGATAATGGTCCTTCTAGCATACGCATTAGGCTTAAGAGAAAAAAATGACAAATTAATATATCAATTAAGTTTGCTACTTGAACTTCCTCATTCTGGAAGTTTAATTATTGATGACATTGAAGACAACTCGCTAAAAAGACGCGGCACACCAGCCATACATTTAATCTACGGAATAGATAACAGTATAAACGCTGGTAATTTAATTTATTTTTTACCAGCAAAATTAATAGAAAAATCAAATTTGAAAGAAAATCAAAAATTACTGATTTATGAAAATTTCTTTACAACTCTTTCAAATCTTCACCTGGGACAAGGAATTGATATTAAATTTCACAACGAATCATATATTCCAAGCATTAAAGAATATATTTCTTTAGTAGAATTAAAAACAGCTTCGCTTTTCGGAATGGCTAGCTTTCTAGCTGCAATACTTACAAATAATGAAGATAAAGCTAAAAAATTTTACAGTACATTTTTAAAACTTGGTGTTTATTTCCAAATAATAGATGATATCAAAAATATTAAAAATAAAATTAATGGTAAAGATTTCGGAGATGACTTACTTGAAGGGAAAAAAAGCTTACCAATAATTTGTTTTTTACAAGAAAAAAAATTTGAACCTAAAATTATTGCAAAACTTAATCAAATAAAAAATATCAAAAACTCCAGGACAAGAAAAGAAATATTTAAACTTACAAACATGATAAATTCATCAAAATCAATAAGAAACTCGACTATTATTGCTTTAAAATATTTAAACGAGTTTAAAAACGAACTGAATTTATATCCATTAACAAATAGATATAAAAATATGCTAATAGATATTGTCGAACAAATAAAAGAAGGAATTTAATGAGAAAAACAATAATAATAACACTTTTCTATGCTTTGATTACAGATATTTGCTATGCAACAACATCAACAATAAAAACTGCTGAACAAGCAAACAAATATACAATAGAAAAACTTTATCAAAAATCAATGCTACTAAAAAAATCCAAAAAATATAATAAAGCAATAGCAAATCTAAAAAAAATAATTAAAATAGATCAAAATCAAGCTGATGCTCACCTTCTGCTATCAGAATTAGAATATTTAAATAAAAACTGGAAAAAAGCAATTATTAAATCCCAAGATTACTTAAAAGTAATAGACTTTAAAGATAAAAAAAACTTTTTAGATATCTCTTGGGCATATTTTTTAATAGGAGAAGTTGAAAATTCAATGAACTACATAATTAAATTTTTCCAAATCGGCAAAGAATTGTTCAAAGAAAATATATTTATAGCAATCGATGCTCTTTTTAAAAAAAGTATTTATCATCTTATAAATAATGAAAATGCAGCATTTAATACAATATTAACTTCAACATTCCAATTAATACTCAATAACGACACCTTATTTACAATTTTTTTAAATAATTTAGAAATAATTAAACAAATACCTTTTTATTATTTTAATAGGCAAAAAATAAAAGAATTATATCTACAAATTAGCACACTAAAAACAATTCAAAACACAACATGCGGAACTTAAACTAATATTTATCTTTTTTCTTAAACAACGAAACCAATATATTTATTATTATTGCTACATAAAATGGAAAAGAAAGGGAAAAATAAGAATTTATATATTCTTGAGTATGAAAAAACTGATATTCAAAAAAAACTACTAAAAAAGAAATCGGAAAAATTAATAAAGGTTTTGAAAATGCAATATATAAAATGCAAATAGCAAGCCAGCCATTGTTTAATCCTAAATTATAAGAGTAAGCATTAAGATTTACAGCAAGAAATGAACCAGCAAGACTTGCTGTGAAAATTGATACAAAAATTGCAAAAGATTTGAACCGATTGCTTATTTTTTCACCTAAAATATCTTCATAATTCCCCGAAGAGATAAATTCAAAAACCGCCCTAATTCTTGAATAACTTATAACATAAATAGTAATAAATAAAAAAACAACAAAAACAACAATAAAAGCAATAACCTCAAAATTTCCAAATAAATTTAAGGTAAAGCTTGGAATGAAATTAAAATTACTCTTCATCAAATAATCAACAAAAAAATAGCAAAAAATATTAATACCTATTCCCGCTATAAAAATATCATAATTTTTCTTTACAAGGAAAGATAAAAAAAATCCGAACAAAAAGCTGATAAAAAGAGTAAAAATGGTTGACATAAAAATTCCATACCCAAAATAAATAAAAAAAGATGTTAAGAATATAGAAAGATAAGAAATACCTTCAATAGATACATTCAAAAGCCCTATTCTCTCTGTATAAAGAGCTCCAAGTGCTAAATACGAAAATACAAGAGCCTGAGCAAAAATACCAAACATCTACTTTTTCCTAGTTTTAATCAAAAACAAAGATAGAAAAATAGCAACTGATTGATATAGACCAATAAATTCATACTTAAAATCATAGTTTATATTAAGAAAATTATTAAATTCGATTAATATTGAAAAAAATAGACTAAAAAATAATACATAAATATAATTAAATCCTGAGATTACAGCAACAATTAAACTACTCCAACCAAGTCCTGAAGTTAATCCTAAAAACAAATACTGTTTAAAAAATACTACAAACATAGAGCCTGCAAGGCCATTTAAAAAAGCACTACCAAATACAGCAAAAAATTTATATTTAAATTCATTTATGTTGAAAAAAATATCTATCTTTTTTTTATTGTTTAATATTTCAAGCTGAAGACCATAAATAGTTTTTTTATGCATAAAAACATAAAAAAGCCAAATTGACATACCAAATAAAACCAAATAAATAAGTGATGAATCTAAATCAAACAAACTATTAATTCTTTTTGTCTGATTAGAAAAACTATCTATTTTTAATAGATTTGAAATAAATCCATCTACCAATCTTTGATTTCCATAAGAAATTAAAAGACCCGTTAAAGCTCCATTTAATCCAAAGAAAAAAGTAATGCAAAAAGGAATAAGTCCTAAAAGTCCTACAAAAAAAGAACTCAAAAATATTAAATATATAAAATTAAAATATGTTAATCCAAAAAAACTTGAAAATATATAAACTAAAAATGCTCCAAAATAAACTTGACCCTCATTGCCAAGATTTAATGAATTGCTCTTGGCACAAGTGGTAATGCCAGTAGCCATGATTAAAAACAAAATAAAGCGCCAAGATATCATCTTAATATAAGAAAATTGAAAAAAATCAACAAAAAAATAGCTGATACTTAATATCAAAAAAGAAAAAATGAATGCCATAAAGCTATTTCTAAATAAGATCATAAAAATAGCAATTCCTTTAATTTTTCTTTACTCAGCTCTTCTCTAGATACATTTAATAGAACTTCTCCCATTTTCATTGCTAAAATGTTGTCGGATAGCAAAAGTAATTCATCCAAATTGGAAGTAAATAAAAGAACTGGCTTTTCTTTTGAATAATTACGAATAGCAACAGACATTTCATTACAAGATTTGTGATCTAAATTACTTAAAGGGGAAAAACAAATTAAAAAACTTTTTGCAATATACATTTCTCTGTAAAGAGCAAACTTCTTCAAAGTTCCTCCAGAAAACGCTAAAGATTTGGAATAAAGAATTCTATATATTTCCTCTTTACTATAAAATTCCATTTTTTTTTTAAAAAAATCTTTAATCTTATTAACATAAGACTGTCTAATAAAAATTTTATTTTCAAAATTCATAAATTTAGCTAAAAAATTATCCAATATGCTACTATTATCGGGAAATAAATTGCCAATACCTAAGGGTAAAAATCCAGCTTTACACTCAAAAATATTTACTCGCTCATATCTAATGCCATCAATTTTAATGCTTCCAACAAAAAAAAGCTCTCCTAAGAATAATTTTTCCCACGTTTTAATTGCAGCTTCCTCGCCAATTATTCCTAAAACACCTCTTTTACTTAAAGAAAAACTAACATCATATTTCCAAAAATCTTCAAAAAATAGATTAAATCGAATAGAATCCTTTTCAAATTTATTAAAATTAATATTTGTAAAAAAGACTCTATCACTAGATGATTCAAGTTTGCTCAATATTGTTTCTTTGTTTATTGTCCTAAAACACTTTCCATCTTTTAAAACAATAAACTCATCACTAAATTTTACAGCATCTGCGATTTCACTGTGAGTAATAAAAAAAGAAGCGATGCCTGATTTTTTAAGCAATACAAGCAATTTTATGAAAGATTGTGCTTCTTTTTGGGAAAAATAAGCAGCGCTCTCATCAAATATAATTATTTTTGCATTCTCTTTAAGAGAAGCAATAATAAGCAAAAAATAAATCTCTTTAATATTTAAATCCTTAATTTTCTTATCTAAATCAAAAGAAATATTATAAAATTGCATAAGCCATTTATAATATTTATAGGTCTTAGATTTATTCATTGGCATAAAAAACGCATAACCAAACCAATAAATACTCAAATACTCCCATACTCTTAAATTCATTTTCAAATTAGGGACTTGAGAAACAAGATAAATACCATTATTTTTGGCCTTATCTACATTCCAATTTTTTTGCTTAACACCATTTACCAATATTTCACCACTATCAAATTCAATAAGTCCGGCAATAATCTTAGCTAAAGTGCTCTTTCCTTCTCCATTTTTACCAACTACCGTAAAAATCTTAACTTCTCCGATCTTTAAATTAATGCTGTCTAAAATAGGCTTATCAATGTCTGGAAAATATTTAACTATATTTTTAAACTCTACCATTAATTTTGTTCCAAATTGATTTTTATACCATTTGCACTAATCTCTTCTATTTTTTTTAAAAGGTCGTCTTTAAGATTTTGACTGGTTTGATCTAAATAAAAAGAATTAGAAGTATTAAATAAAACTCCTTTATGTTTTATACCAAAAATATCAAAATTACCATAGTTAATCTCTGACTTAAGCGCCTTATCTAAAATATATGAAACATAATATTTCTGATTTGTAATTCCTGAACCAATAATGTTTTCTTTATTGTCCAAATAATCCTCACTATCAAAAAGAACAGCAAAAACATTATTTCCTCTAACAGAAGAAAGTACTCCTTCAACAGCAGGCCCTACAATAGGAAGTATTACCAAAGTACCTGAATTTTTAATCAAAGAATCTGATAACAATTTGGCTAAATTGCTATCATGCCAATTGCCCAAAACTCTATAATAAACTTCAGAATTCACGCCCACATCAAGAATACCTTTTTTGAAATAAGAATAAATATAATCTCTCATAACAGGATATTCTTGCCCTGCAATCAGAGCAACATTTCCTAAACCAGAATTAAATTCCTTTAAAAAAAGGCCTACATAATATCCTAAAATATATGCTTCTTCTGCAACATTATAAGAAACTGAATAAACTTGATTGTTGGTATTTTTGACTAAAGAATCAAAAATTAAAAACTTGGTATAAGGATAATTACTTGAAACACTATCAACAATATCTTGCATAGCATTATTTGTAGTTATTAAAAAATCATATTTTTTTGAAGTTAATAATTTTTCAAGCATTTCTATCCACTCACTCTGATTAAATCCAGCTTCTAAAACTTTAATTTCAATATTTTTATGCTTTTCTTTAAATTCAAGCAAAGAATCATACATTTCTTTATAAGATGGAGATCCTGAAATAACTCCCGGAATAAATAAAGCAATATTCGTTTTATTAGAAATATCAACTTCTCGCTTTTTTAAGAAAATTAAATAAACAAATAAATATAAATTAACTAATGTAAATAAAATCCAAAACCCTTTAAAAAACATGTTTTTACTCATAAAGACAAAATATTCCTTTTATTGATTATTATTAAATTCATCTTAACACCATGAAAGTCAAATACAAAAGATCGACAATAGGCTTATAAAAAATAAAGTTGCCAAAACTAATTAAAAAATTAACCAAAAATCTGCAAGTCACATTTTATCCTTATAATAGGATTTTTGGCAAAAAACTCATATCCCAAATTTAACAAAACATTAAATAAATTCTGAATACAAATTTTAAATTTCATTAAATGGTGTAATAAAATTTGAAAATTGTTCATATTTTTAATAGCGCTTAATATTAATAGCTTAAAACAAATAATAAAACCAAATACATTAATTCCCCAGTATCGCTGATGAATTTTCAAAAAATTTATCATTTTACCTAACAAATAACTTTAACACAATAACCTAAATACATAAAAAATCAAAACTCTCTAGGGCGTAATAAATACAATTCATTAATATTTAAATTGCTAGTAATATCATCATTTGAACGCCTTAAATACATTTTTAGGGAATGGATTGTTTTAAAAAACTTATTTCTCAAAAAATTTTTATTAGCTTTGTACTCTTTTAAAAATTTTGAAATAGAGTTGTTAACAGCTATTGAATTATCTGAGGGAAAAGAGCAATATTTAAGAATATCATCCACAAAATAAAACCTATTTGCCAAATCAACAAAATTATTAAAAAGCATACCAATTCTACCCTTTAAATAATTAATATTTTTAATCATATCAACTCTGCTGCCAAGTCTATAATTTTTATCTTCCAAGCTCCACTTTGAATATATGGAATTAAACTTAAAATCTTTAATTAAATAATTATACATAAAGTCAAATCTAAAACTATCCTCAATATATTTTAAAATAAAAACATATAAAAATCTTTTATTTAAAGACATAAAATTATCTTTAGCCATTCTTATAAAATTTTGATTAACACCTTTTAAAGTACCTTCATTAACTTTATGTAAAAAAGAATTTCCATTAAAAAGCAAAAGGCTTGTATTAGGAAAAATCAAATATTCATTTTTATCAATGTGCCTGACATTACCCTTGTAAACATTAATAAAACAATTATTAAAATAATCACTGTTGACATAAAATCTTGCCATATTCTCAACTTTAAAAAACTTATTGTCTATGATAACAGAAAATGAAGACCCTTTAACAATCTTATGAATTACAGCATCAATACTTCCTCTAAACAAATATATTTTTGCATCCTGTAAATCTTTAAGAGAAGAATAAAAAACAAAACTACTTGTGTTGGGATAAAAAATTAAATCAGCAGAAACACCGTTTATTCCATATAAATTTATTTTAAGCTTTGAATTTTCTCCAACCTCGATAAAATCATATTCAAAAATTTCATCATCTAAATCAAGCTTAACAGGAAGTGTATTTCTAATAACATTAACTTTACCCTCTATTTCTTTTATAACCGCTACTTGAGAAAATAATACTCTACTTGAAAACAATATTAAAAGGGCAAAATAATACATTCTAAGAATATAGCTCTCCTGGTCTTTAAAAAACTTACAAACTTAATTATACCTTGTTTTGCATAAATTTATTACACTTTGAACAATGCTGAAAAAGAACTATAATTTAATTTAAGAATTAAAAATATTAAGTGTTTTATTGACATGCTATAATTTAATAATAAAAAATAGTAAAAGAAGAACATTAATATTTAAAAGTTCTTACTTAAAGATAATAGCAGCCAAGTTATTAGAAGGGTGTATTTATGAATAAAAAGAATAAATTAATATCAATGCTATGCATTGTAGTAGCAATCTCTTTTATCGCATGCAAAACGCCTCCGGAAGCAAGAGAGAGTGAAAATGCTAAAATTGCACAGCCAAATAATAAAAATTTTCAATTAAGAGATATAAAAGATATTAAAAATGAACTAATAAGAGAGAGGGGGCATCTTTTTTATTCTAAAGAGTTCAATGAAGCTGAAAGATTAGAAGAAACAATGAAAGAAAATTTTTCTAAAAAAAAGGTAAAAGAAGGAAACGAAATTGCACTAAAAATACTTGAAAGATACAAAACAATAATTAAAGAAACAAAAGAAAAAAAAGAAAAGACAAATTACCTTAAAGAAAACATTGAAAAGTATTTAAACGATGCAGAAGCAAATGAGGCATATGTATGGATTCCATTGGAAATCGACGAAGTAAATAACTTATATTTTGAAGCAACAAGAAAATACAAAAATTACGATCTTGACAATTCCCTTGACATGTATAGCAAAGCATTCAACAGGGCACAACAAGCAGCAAAAAATGCTAAAGAAGCTAAGGCCTTAAAAGAAACAGATGAAAGAATGTATAAGCAATTAAAGGCACTTGAAGCGGCTTCAAACCTGCCAATTTATAGCAACAATAAGCTTATCAAGCCATCACCATGGAATGGAAGAGCATTTATTAAAGAAAGAAACGGTCACTTAAATCTTTTAAACATTAATGAAAGCATTTATCTTCTAGGAAAAACAGAAACTCCAATAGTACTTGCGTACGAAGAAAAAGCAGAAATAGCAAAAAACTCTCAATCTCAAGAGCAATTTAAAACACTAGAACTTATTGAACGATCTAGAAAATTGTGGGAAGAAGGAGTTGAGGCTAAAAATGTTAAAAATTTTCGACTTGCCAATGAATTATTTTTAGAATCTGCAAGGTACTTAGAAGCTTACCAAAGCAATGCAAGCAGCGAGCTTTATATAATAAAAATAGGTAACACCTTATGGGGCATTTCTAAAAAATTATATAACGATCCTTACTTATGGCCAAAAATTTGGTTTGCTAATAGACAAAAAATACAAAATCCAGACCTAATACATTCTAACTGGAAAATAATAATTCCTGCCAAATAGCACAAAAATCAATACAGCAAGGCTTAAAGCCTTGCTTTCTTTTTTTATATCTAATAAAATTAAATAATAAAAACATTCTAAAAGAGATAGAAAATGAAGAAACTAACATTATTAAGCTTAATATTTATTTCATGCTATACAATTAACTTGGAAAAATTAACAAAAGAAACTCCTTATGGAATTTATCTCAGAGAAGCCCAAAAAGCTATCAATGTTAATGACTACAACTCTGCATTAAAAGCATATGAAAAAATGATTCAAAATTACATCCACAATCCAAATATAGTTGCTACTGGTAAATATGAAATTGCATTTATATACTACACAACAAATAAAACAGAAAAAGCAAAAAAAATATTTGAAGAGCTAATAGAAAATAAGATGGAAATGCCTAAATGGATTAAGCCTTTAGCCAAAAAAATATTAAATAAAATAGAGAACAACAATTTAAAAAAATAAAAAAATTACTGAAATATTATTCCATAAATTGTAATATCTTTTTCCTTTGCAGAATTGATAACGTCTTTATAAACAACAGATCCTCTTGGATACTCATGTGGGGGAGCATCCCCTATAACTATAACAAATCTTCTTTCTGCCCGCCAATCAAACTGAGTTACAGCAGCATCAATCCCTTCAAAAACAGCTTCTGGATAATCCCCACCACCACCAACATTAACATGTTTAAGAATATTGTTTAAATAGGGAATAGTATTAAAATCAAAAGCCTTGGTTAAAAAATCTTCAAGATAATCTTTGTAAAAAACAAGCCCTATTCTATAGGATTTAAATTTTTGCAGTTGGGGTTCTATTATTGAAAACAAATGTTCTTTTAAAATCTCAATATTACTTTTCATGCTATCAGTAGTATCAATAACAAGCACCAGATCTAAGTCATAAACTGAATCTTCTGAGTCTTTTAAAATTTTTTTTATTTTATCAACAACATCAATGCCATTATTGGCAATAACAACCTCATCTGAAAACTTTGTAAAGGTGTCTCTTAATTTATTAAATTCAATTTTTCCTTGATTTTGAGTATCCTTGAAAAATAATTCATAAGCATTGTCTTGGTACTTACCTAAATAATCATTATATTTTTTCTCAAAAGATCTTATAGAAAACCAAAAAGGCTCTTTTTTGCTTTTTAACACCTCTAAATCAATTTCACCGCTTCTTGTTGAAAAATTTGGAAATCCATATTTTAATTTTTTTGGAATCAATATATGAAAAGCTTCTCCAAATTTCTTATTAGGAACAGGGGTGGAAGATGTCAATGATAAGAGTTCTTTATTTCTAATAACTCTTCCATTTAAAATTCGAATTTCATCCCCATTAACCTTATTATAACTTAATGTGCGGAATGAATAAGTAGCCACATCTTTTTTCTTATCAGGAATTTCAAAAGACTCTGTCAATATTACTGATTTGATTGAGGGTTTTTTTCTAATAAAAAGATGAAATCCTTCTTCATGGGCCTCAACATAAACATCATCAATACCAATTTTCAAAGAACTATCTTCAAATCCAAACAAATAAAAGCTAATAAAAAGAAATAAGAAAATTCTCTTCATAGTAAACCCTCATAAACAACCCAAAACCAATAATAAGGCTAATAATTAAAGCTTTTCAGATAAATTTTCATAAAACAAAACATTAGACTTAGAAAAATTATTCTTAAAAATATTCCTGAGATTTAAACTAGCAAGATCTTTTTTAGCACTTTTTACCATATCTTCATCTCTATTTAATATATCAAAAATTCTAGCTGATTCGCTTAAATTACTAACTCCAGAATTAAAAAGTTTAGTATCTCTTACAGACGAAAAAGATGCCATTACTTCTACAATCCCAAGATTATTATAAGCTTCAATTTCTTTTAGCAAAAGAATTTTATGATAACCATTTTCTTTGGGCTTTAAATTCAAAACATTAGCCTTCTCTAGTTCTAAATTTTGCATAACCCTTAAGTAATAGCTTCTAGAAGCTAAAAAATCGCCTATTTTATAAAGAGTTGACGCAATAGAATTTAAAACTTCGTTACTACTTGAAAACCCCGCCATGCTCTCTACTTTAAATAAATATTTTAATGCATCTTCATAATTATTTTCTCTATAACTCAGTAACCCAACTTTATAGTAAACATCCGGATAATCAACACCCTCATTTATTGCCAATTTGTAAGAAGATATCGCAGACTTAAAATCGTTTAAAGATCTAAGAATATCACCTTGCTTTTCATAAATTGAAGAGACCTCCTTAGATCCTTTTATAAGATTGTGCTTTTTATAAAAAGAATAATCATTTAAGGCCAAGCCAATAATATTGCTAGCCCTAAGAGAATCTCGAGATTTTTCATAAATGTCTGCTAAAATTTTATAAGCTAATATCTTATCAACAGCATCTTCAATTGAATTTTTCCGCCTAAAACTACTTAATGCTTTAAGCAAATATACTTCAGCCTTCTTAAAATCCCCTATGTAATATGAATATCTTCCACTTTCAAAAAGCGCCTTATCGTAATTGGGATTCTTATTTAATATCTTTTTAAGAATATATTCGATTTCTGAATTCATATTAACATTATTGTCAAGCTTAAAAATAGTTCTACCATCATTCCTTTTGAAATCAGAAAATTCTTTATTCAATAAATTTGTTTGTCCATTAAGATAATTTAAGTTTATAGCAAGATTGTTTGCCCTCTGATTATAATTCACAAAAGAAACATACTTGTCTATCAACTTTTTAGCATATTTTGTGTAAACAACTTCATCAACATCTAAAATTACATTTGACTTAATAAATTTATTAACATTATCAGACTCAATATCTAAGTCAGCTTCAATATAAGCATTAAAAAGTTTAAATAAAATTTCCTTTTTTCGTCCATACTTTGAAAGCACAACCGTATAGCTATTAATACTATCTTTATAGTAGTTAGAATTTGTTTTAGCCCATTTAAAATAATTGTCTCCCTTTAATACTAAAGCCTCATAATCATAAAGATCATGAGATATAACCTCATCAAGTATCGAATTAGCCTGATAATATTCTCCAAGACGCATTTTCATAAAAGCATAGGCAATATATCCTTCCTTATTAAACTTTTTTCGTCTTCTATTTGTAGAATTTTGAGAAAATGGCTCAATTGTAAATAACTCCTCATACTTCTCTTCAGCACTATCAAAATCTCTGATGTCTTCAAACGCTTTAGCATAATTAATAAACCATTTATCATCAGGCCTAATGTAATAAGCATCCCTAAAGGTAGCTTTTGCAAGCTCTCTTTTATTTGCATATACAGACTCTATACCTTCTTTATACTTACTCTCAGAGGCAACATAAAAAAATACTATATCTACTATAAAATACAAAGAAACTAAAACTAAAACAACAAAAAGAGACGCTATCTTTATCAAAGGTAGCAAAGCTCTTGAGATTCTATAACTCAACCTCTGCTGAAGCTTGCTAAACTCTTCCGCCTTAAAATAAATTATAGGCAATTTAATAGAGCGCCCAACAATATCTCCTACAAATTTAGCAATAAATTTCAATCTTTTTTTATTTTTTTCAACAAGATCAACTAATGCTTCAAGCTTATACCTTGAAACATTCTCCTTAGTTAAAGCCTCAGCAATTGCAACTCTTAAATTTCTAGGATAAGAATTCAAATGCTTTAAAAACAATGGATAATTAACCTTAAATCCAAAACGTTTAGAATTTTCATTTTGATCATACTCTAAAAATTTAAAATCATCTGCAACGTTATCAAAGTCATTATCATCAGTATTTAAATTTAAGTTATCTCCAACAAATATCTCTGATTGTTCGACTGTCTGGCTTTTATCAGTGACCGTATCACCAATATTAAATTCATTAGACTGTATAAAATCATCATCTCTTAAAACAAAAGAATCATCATTAAATTCAAAAGAATCATCATTAAATTCAAAAGAATCATTATTTTCTTTATTGTTAATCGATTCTTCAGAATTAAATTCTGAAGAATCGATTAACTGATCAAAATCAAGTTTTGAAGCAACATCTAAATCAATAGAATTATCTTCAAGAGCTTTTTCAATGCTATTTTCAAAAGAATCACCAGAAGAAGTATCAAAATCAGTATTCAAAGTTGAAAGCTCTGAATCCATGTCGATTCTCTCTTCAGAATCACTTGAAGGCAAATTCTCATCAAGAATGTCAGAATAGGGTAATTTATCCTCACTCTCAAGAGCATCAAGCATAAAATTCAAATCAAGCTCATTATCATCTTCCTCTAAGTCAAGATCTTCACTTATCCAAGGAACAATATTTTCTCCAGGCTCAGGAAGCTTAACCTCCATACTTACCCCAAAAGACTCCTTAGACAACCTTTCATTAGAAAGATTATCTAATATTTCCCTTTTGAATTGTCTTATCTTATCTATCTTAGGCATATATAATCAAATTCCTAGCTCAAAAGCTCTTTTTGTAAACTTCAAGTCCTTCTGCGTGAAGAACCCTAAAGCGAGTTTCTAAATCCTCAGCAATTTTTAAACCCAAAACTTCCTTTGTGACCTCTATCTGGCCATCTTTTAAAGAGTTTAGAATTTTATCCTTATACTCAACAATACTTATTACCTCACCAGCATTATATATAAGAGTATCTCTTTTAAAAACATCGTGAGACATATCTCCATCTTCAGAAACTTCTAAAACATTTCCATTGACTCCAATCATCAAATAATAGTCAAAAATTTTAAAATAATTACCAATTTCTGAAATTATTTTTTTTGTCTCAGGTCTTCCTTTTCTATATCTAGTAGCTGTAGGAAAAATCAGTATAATATATCCATTATTTTTATTTTCATAAATACGTTTCATGGAATTAGAATTGAAAACACGTCTTTTCCTAGCATGCTCCAAACCAATTCCAACAAATGCATGCGGTGGATACACCAATATCGCATTGTACCCCAAAGAAAGGGTTTTAACAAATAAATTGTCTCTAAAAAGCTTAATTCCAGCTATTGGAATTATATGGTCTGCAATATCATTATAACCCATTTTGCAAAGTAAAAATTGAAAACAGGGAAAATCAAAATTGCTGTAATGTTCCATTAATATAATTGAAGACTTACCGGATTTGGTCTTCTGATAAAGCTCTAAAATATTTTGCATACCAACAATAGTAGACCCACTCTCAAGAAGTCTTTCTATCATTCTATCCGCCAATCTTCTACTATTAGAATCTGCATTACGATAAGATTTATCTAAATAATTAACATTTTCAACAGACTTAAACTGACTTACAAAATCGCTCTCCATGTCTTTAAAATATTTACCAAAACTTTCATTTTGTACAAACATAAAACTAGCACCTTTTAAAGCATTCTATGTTGCCACTTAATTATTAGCCATATCATTTTATTCGCTACCAACAAACAGCTCTTTAAAACTAGCAATAAAAACTAATATTAAACAAGCATACATTTTTTAAAACATTCCACACCCATTATACCTTATTTATTACACAAATTAAAATAAAATTTCAGACAATAAAAATTGACAAACAAGTAAAATGCTAAATAAATTAATTTTATCTTCATAACACAACGCTAATAACATTATATTGTAAACACCACAAATAAACTCAAAATTTTATGTATACCAAAATTATAAAAAGAAACAAAATAGAAATTAAAGATATTTATTCTATCAGACTTTTTTTATTATAAGAATTAAAGTAAAATTTAAAAACAAGATAAATAAAAATATTAGGGGGCCTGCACTTAAAAACAAAATAAACATTATTTATTAAAAAAGATTAGCAAAAAATCAATACAACAAAAATATAAATTCTTATTGAAAAAGGAAAATTTCATGAAATACATAAAAATAGCTTTAATGATAACTATTTTTGCATTAATAGCCTGTACTAATAATCAGAAAAAAGAAAAAATAGTTTTTAGAGTGTCAAACTTAAACGAACCATCATCACTTGATCCTCAACTCTCAACAGACCTTTATTCTACCAATATAATTACAAACCTATTCTTAGGCCTAGCAGTAAAAGATTCACAAACCGGAAAATATAAACCGGGACTTGCAAAAAGCTGGGACATTTCTGGCAATGGGAGTATTTACACATTCCACTTAAGAGAAGATATAGTTTGGAGCGATGGAGTTGCAATTACTGCTGAAGAGATAAAAAAATCCTATCTAAGAATTTTAAATAAAAAAACAGCTGCATTGTATGCTAATTTAGTAAAATCCGCAATAAAAAATGCACAAGAATATTTTGATGAAACAGTTTCTGAGTCTGAACTGGGCATAAAAGCAATTGACAGCAAAACCCTAGAAATAACATTGACATCTCCAAAACCTTATTTTCCTGACATGCTAACAAATTCAGCATACATACCAGTCCCAATACACATTATTGAGAAATATGGAGAAAATTGGACAAATCCTGAAAATATGGTTGTTAGCGGTGCATACAAGCTCAAAGAAAGATCAATTAACGATAAAATCGTAATAGAAAAAAATGAAAAATATTACAATACTAAAAATGTAGAAATTGATGAAGTAATATTTTATCCAATAGAAGGCAATGTAGCTTACAATATGTACATAAATGGTGAAATCGATTTTCTTCAAGGAGCAGAAAAAAATAATTTAGAAGAAATTAAAATAAGAGATGATTATTACTCAGGATCAAAAAACGCAATGGCATACATAGCATTCAATACAACCATAAAACCACTAGACAATTTAAAAGTTCGACAAGCACTCTCTCTTGCTATTGATAGAAAAACTTTGTCTAAAATAGTTTTAAAAGGAAGTTCAGACCCAACAAGAAATTTAACTCCAAAATTTGATAATTACTCTTATGGAAAGAATTTAATATTATTTGATCCTGAGAATGCAAAAAAACTTTTAGCTGAAGCTGGATATCCTGATGGAAAAGGATTCCCTAGGTTAAAATATAAAATCTCAACAAATGGGGGAAGTTCAATAGCAACAGAATTCTTACAAGAACAATTTAAAAAAATTCTAAACATTAACATAGAAATCGAAAATGAAGAGTGGACAACGTTCTTAGGAAGCAGAAGAAGCGGGAATTACCAAATATCAAGCGTAGGATGGATAGGAGACTATTCTGATCCTTTAACATTTTTTGAAAGTTTATTCACAACAGAAAACCATTCTTTCGGATCATACCAATATTCCAATAAAGAGTATGACGCTTTAATAGCAAAATCTAATTTGGAACTTGACCCAATAAAAAGGCAAGACATTTTAAGAGAAGCTGAAGCAATAATAGTGGAAAAAGATTTTCCTATGGCACCATTATATATCCCTAAAGCTCATTACCTTTTCAGAAATGATAAATGGACAGGATGGACACCAAATGTTTCAGAAAGCTATTTATATGAAGACATTAAAACTAAAAAATAATAAAATAAGTAATTTTAAAATTAAGATTTAAAATTAATATCTACAGAAAGGCAATTATAAAATTAAAGTTAAATTTTAAAGCTAACTTTAAAACGGAGGTATAAAAAATTATGAAATTGCAAAAGTCATTATTTTCAATAATATTTTTTCTAACTCTTCTTTGTTGTAATAAAGAGAAAAAAGAAGAAGGAGTATCATTTAAAATAAGCTTAGGATCAGAGCCAAGCAGTCTTGACCCCCAATTAGCAGAAGACAGTGTGGCATCAAAAATGTTAGATACAATGTTTAGAGGGCTTGTTACAGGCGATCCTAACACAGGGGGAAACAAACCTGGACTTGCAAAAAGTTGGGATATTTCCTCTGACGGAACAGTTTATACATTTAACCTAAGAGAAAAAATCACCTGGAGTGATGGAGTTGCAATCACTGCCGAAGGGATCAGAAAATCTTTTCTTAGAATTTTAAATAAAGAAACTGGTTCAAGTTACGCTGAAATGGTTAAATCGGCGATTAAGAATGGTCAAAAATATTTTGAAGGACAAGTGTCTGACTCTGAACTTGGAATTAGAGCAATTAACGAAAAAACATTAGAAATAACACTAGAATCTCCAAAACCCTATTTTATTGATATGTTAGTACACCAGTCATTTATTCCAATACCAATTCACGTAACCGAAAAGTATGGACAAAGCTGGACAAGTCCTGAGAATATGGTTGTTAGCGGTCCATTTAAATTAAAAGAACGAATTCCTAATGAAAAATATGTGCTTGAAAAAAATGACAAATACTACGACTCAAGCAAAGTAGAAGTACAAGACATTGTGTTTTATACAACAAATGACAACTCAACAGCGTATAAAATGTATGAAAATGAAGAAATAGACGCGATCTTTGGCTCCATACCACCCGATTTAATTAAAAATCTAAAATTAAGAAGCGATTATTACTCATCAGCTATTAATGCCTTATACTTTTATGCATTCAACACACAAATTAAACCACTTGACAATGTTAAAGTCAGAAAAGCATTAACTCTTGCTATTGATAGAGAAACACTCACGTATAAAGTTCTTGACAATGGAACTACCCCTACAAGAAGAGTAACTCCTAACTTTAGCTCATATTCTTATGCAAAAGATTTAGAATTATTTAATACTGAAGCTGCAAAAACCCTTCTAGCTGAAGCGGGTTATCCTGACGGTGATGGATTCCCTATTTTAAAATTAAAATATAATACAAGCGAAGCAAATAAAAAAATTTGTGAATTCATTCAAAACCAATGGAAAAAAAATTTAAATATTACTGTTGAACTTGAAAACGAAGAGTGGACAACTTACTTAAACACCAAAGCAAATGGAAATTACGAAATAGCAAGAGCCGGATGGGTAGGTGATTATGCTGATCCTTTGACATTTTTAAGCATATTCACTAAAGGATACACACAATTCTCATCTTACAATTACTCAAACTCAGAGTACAATGAACTTATTAAGAAATCTGATCTTGAGCTTGATCCAATAAAAAGACAAGACATCCTAAGAAAAGCAGAAGAGATAATTATTGAAAAAGATTTCCCAATAGCACCAATATACATATATGGAAATAGTTACCTTTTCAGAAATGACAAGTGGACTGGTTGGAATACCAATATTTCAGAAAGATTTGATTTGTCTCAACTAAAATTAAAAAATAAATAATTATTTATTTAATCAAACAAAAATCGCCTATTAATCTGTTTTTTATAGGCGATTTTTATTGACTTTCTTCTAAAAAAAAGATAATTTAAAATTTAAAAATAATTATAATCTAGGAAGAAGGTTAAAATGAATTTTAATAAATTTGAAAAAATCGGTAAAAAATTTGAGATAGCAACACTAATTATATTTGCCATATCTTTAATTACATGTAATAACAATTCGGAAAAGGAAAAATTAGCGTTCAAAGTGTACATAGGAGGAGCACCTTCATCGCTTGACCCACACTTAGTAGATGAAACAATCGGAGCAAGAATTTTAGAACAAGCATTCTCAGGACTCTTAACATTAAACACCAAAACAGGTAAGCTCAAGCCTGGACTTGCTAAAAATTGGGAAGTCTCAAAAGATAAAAAAACGTATCAATTTTATCTAAGAGATAACATTGTTTGGAGCGATGGAGTTGCAATTACTGCTGAAGGAATAAGAAAATCTTTTCTCAGAATTTTAAATAAAAAAACAGAATCTACTAACGTAGATATGATTAAATCAATAATAAAAAATGGTCAAGAGTATTTTGATGAAAAAGTGTCTGATTCTGAGCTTGGAATTAAAGCAATTGATAGCAAAACATTAGAAATAACACTAACATCTCCAAAACCCTATTTTCTTGAATTGCTTTTGCACCACATATTCATGCCAGTGCCTATTCACGTTATTGAAAAATATAAAGAAAATTGGACAAACCCTGAGAACATGGTTACCAGCGGGCCTTTTAAATTAAAAAAAAGATTGCCTAATGAAAAAATTATATTCGAAAAAAACGAACACTATTACAATGCAAAAGAAGTAGAGCTTGAAGAACTTGTATACATTACATCTGATAACGATCTAACTGTATATAATATGTATAAAAATAATGAAATTGATGCTATTTTTAACAGCATCCCACCAGACATTGTCAATGAAATAAAACTGCAAACCGACTACTATCAACACAAAAGTAATGCAATTTACTTATACTCATTTAATACTAAAATAAAACCCCTTGATGATTCTAGAGTTAGAGAAGCTTTAACGCTAGCCATTGATAGAGAAACTTTAACTTACAAAGTACTTAACGATGGAACAGTTCCCACAAGAGAAATAACTCCTAATCTTGAAAATTATAATTACGGCAAAAAATTGATTTTATTTGATCCTGAAAGATCTAAAAAGCTTTTAACAGAAGCTGGATATCCTAATGGGAAAGGATTTCCAATCCTAACGCTAAAATATAATACAAATGAAACTCATAAAAAAATTGCTGCATTTATTCAAGACCAATGGAAAAAAATTTTAAATATCAATATTATGCTTACTAATGAGAATTGGCCTGTTCTTACTAATAGCAGAAATGCGGGCAATTTTGAAATAATAAGAATTGGACGAATTGGGGAATATTTAGATCCACACACCTATTTTACTATCTTTACAAGTGAAAATTCACAACTTGCATCATACAGATATTCAAACTTAGAGTTTGATGCACTTATCAGAGAATCAGATTTTGAACAAGATCCTATAAAAAGAAAAAATTTACTTAGAAAAGCAGAATCAATAATAATTGAAAAAGATTTTCCTGCTGCACCAATATACATATATTCTGGGCACTATCTTTTCAGAAATGACAAATGGACTGGATGGAATCCTAGTGTATCAGAGGTTTATTATTTCTCTGAATTAAAACCAATTAAAAATTTACAACAAAATTAATAAATTCTTTAAAAAGGATTCAATATGGAATTTAAAATAATATTTGAGTGTAATATAGAAAAAATTGCCTACATTACACTCAAAAACTAGCCTTGTCTAAAAAAATAAACAAATAATCCATTAAGACTCTAAGATAAAATTATCTTAGAGTCTTAAAATTAAAAAATCAATTTATTGAAAATATTGGTCACAATGGACACAATCTTCTATTCCATCAAAAATTATCAATTATAGATTGAAAAACAATAAAGACTATATGATATAATTGACTAATACATAATGTTACCAATATCTATTACAAAGGAGCAAAAATGTTAAGGTTTACTTTAAAAAAAATAATAGGAATAATACCAACTTTACTAGCAATAGTTTTTTTATGCTTTTTTGTAATGAGAATGGCCCCTGGAAGTCCATTTGATTCTGAAAAACCTATTGACCCTCAAGTAAAAGAAAGATTGATGGAAAAATATCATCTTGACAAACCGTTTTATATTCAAGCCTTTTACTATATTTCAAACGTCTTCAAAGGAGATCTGGGGCCTTCTTTAAAAAAGAAAGACCTTACGGTTAATCAATACATAAGATTAGGATTCCCAAAATCGCTTACACTAGGAGTAATGTCACTCATTATATCGCTAGCAATAGGAATACCAATAGGGATCTTAGCAGCTATTTACAAAAATACTTACGTAGATTACATAATAACATCAATAGCAATACTAGGAATTTCCATACCATTGTTCGTAATAGGGCCAATTTTACAATACTTTTTTGCAATCAAATGGGGCTTATTTTACACTTCTGGATGGATCACAGAAAGAGGAGGATTTTTAAATTTAATTCTACCCATAATAACTCTTAGTATGCCCAACATAGCTATTTTTGCAAGAATAATCAGAGGTTCGATGCTAGAAATAATACAAAGTGACTTCATAAGAACTGCACGTGCAAAAGGACTAAGCTTTAGAAAAATAGTTGTAAAACATATGCTAAGAGGAGCAATGCTGCCTGTGGTAAGTTATATTGGCCCAGCATTTGCTGCTATAATTTCTGGAAGCGTAGTTATTGAAAAAATATTTAGAATTGCTGGAATGGGAATGTTTATAACAGAATCTGCACTAAACAGAGATTACCCAGTATTAATGGGAGGGCTGCTAGTATACTCAATAATACTGCTCATTTCTATATTAATATCGGACATTATCTATAAAATGTTAGATCCAAGAGTATAGGAGGAAATCAAAATGAATAGTTTTGAAAAACAAAATGAAAAAAGCAATTCTAAACTCGAAAGAAGAGCTTGGTCAAGATTTAAAGAAAATAAACTGGCATTTGGCAGTCTTTTTGTAATTGGATTTTACATCTTAATTGCCATTCTACAACCAATCTTGCCAATATATAAATACCACACCCAAGTAGTAGAACATTCCGATTTGCCACCATCCTTCCAAGCTGCCGGAGAACTTTGGTACAAAAAAGAAAAAAATTTTATTGAAAAATTAGCTAAAAAAGAAAAAAGAGAAATAAATGAAGACGAACTAAACAAACTAGAGAATATAAAAAGAAGAATAGAAACTGAAGTACAAGTAATAGATAAAAAAGAAGTAAAAGTACATAAAAGAGTATATTTACTTGGCACAGACAATCTTGGAAGAGATTTGCTTGCAAGATTAATACAAGGCAGTCAAATCTCTCTTTCTGTAGGATTTATTGGAGCTTTTTTATCTATGATAATAGGAACTATTCTAGGCTCAATAGCAGGATTTTTTGGAGGATTGCCCGATAAAATAATAACCAAAACAATTGAAATTCTTTATGTATTGCCTTATTTGCTTATTGTAATAATACTAATGGCAATAATGGAAAGGAGTATAATAGGATTATTCATAGCGCTTGCATTTGTATCCTGGTTAACAGTAGCTCGAGTTGTACGAGGCCAAGTACAATCACTCTCAAGTTCTGAATTTATACAAGCAGCTAAAACCCTTGGTGCAACAAATAAAAGAATAATCTTAAATCACCTAATTCCTAATAGCATTGGAATGATAGTTATCTTCACAACAATAAGAGTTCCAAGCTTTATTATGGCTGAAGCATTTTTATCCTTTTTAGGACTTGGAATTTCAGCTCCAATGACAAGTTGGGGAGAATTAGTGCAAAATGGAATTGCAACATTTGTTGAATATCCATGGAAAATTTTTATTCCAGCTATAGTTATGACAATATTTCTATTATTTATGAACTTTTTAGGTGACGGGTTAAGGGATGCATTTGATCCAAAAGATAGCATCTAAGGAGAAATTGAGTGAAAAAAGAAAATATATTAGAAATAAAAAATTTAGCAATTGAATTTAGATTAAAACATACAACAATCCATCCCGTAAACAATATTAACCTATCTGTAAAAAGAGGAGAGATTAGGGCTATTGTTGGAGAATCCGGAAGTGGGAAATCTGTAACAAGCATGGCTATCTTAAAATTATTACCAGAACTTACAACAGTATATAAAAGTGGAGAAATACTATTTGAAAATCAAGATCTGCTAAAACTTAGCGAAAAAGAACTTTTGAAAATCAGAGGGAATAAAATATCAATGATATTTCAAGATCCAATGACTTCGTTAAACCCATTTTTAAGGATATCAACTCAACTTGAAGAAACAATCATCTTACACCAAAAATTAGGTAAAAAAGAAGCTAAAGAAAAAGCAATAGAAATGTTAAAAACTGTTGGCGTTGTAAATGCAGAAGAGAGAATAAAACATTTCCCTCATCAATTTTCAGGAGGAATGAGACAAAGAGTCATGATTGCCATGGCACTAAGCTGTCACCCATCCTTGTTAATAGCAGATGAGCCAACAACAGCTCTTGATGTTACAATCCAAGAGCAAATATTATTATTAATCAAAAACCTATCTAAAAAATTTAATACTTCTACCATATTCATAACTCATGATCTTGCCGTTGTTGCTGAAATTTGTGATACGGTGTCTGTAATGTATCAAGGTAAAATTGTAGAAGAAGGAACAGTAGAGGAAATATTTAACAATCCTAAACACCCTTACACTATTGGACTTTTAAAATCAATTCTTACACTAGAACACGATCCAAATAAAAAACTTTATTCAATAAAAGAAAATCCTATTAAGATAACAAAAACTAGTATTGAGGAGTTTTAAATGAACAGTAAAAAAGAAATAATTCTTAAAGTAGAAAACTTAATACAAACATTCACAACTGGAGAAGATTTTTTATTTTGGAAAAATAAACAAAAAGTAAATGCGGTAAACAACATTAGCTTTGAAGTTGAAAAAAATAAAACTTTGGGACTTGTTGGAGAATCTGGCTGTGGAAAATCTACTACTCTTCGCTCAATCATGCAGCTTTATACACCAACTTCTGGAAATATTTACTTTAACAATAAAAACATAACCAAACTTTCAAAAAAGGAACTCTTAAAAACAAAAAAAGATATGCAAATGGTATTCCAAGATCCTCATACCTCGCTTGATCCAAGAATGACAATAAAAGAAATAATAGCAGAACCACTAGAAATATATAATGAAAACAAAATTCTTCCAAAAACAAAAAAAGAAATAGAACAAAGAGTAAATAAACTAACAGATATTGTTGGACTACATAAAAGCATGTTAGCTAGATATCCTCATGAATTTTCAGGGGGTCAAAGGCAAAGAATAGGAATTGCTAGAGCACTAGCTTTAAATCCTAAGCTTTTACTTTTAGACGAAGCTGTTTCTGCACTTGATGTATCAATCAGGGCTCAAATTTTAAACCTACTAAAAACTCTGCAAAAAGAATTCAATTTGTCTTATTTATTTATTTCTCATGACCTAGCTGTAGTAAAATATATGAGTGATAAAATTGCAGTAATGTACCTTGGAGTTATTCTCGAGCTTGCACCAAGAGAAACTCTATTTTCAAACCCAATTCATCCGTATACTAAAATGCTAATAGCATCTATTCCTGAAATTAACCCTGAAAAAAGAAAAAATAAAACTATAAAACTGGACGAACAAACCCTAGCAAACATTAGAAGCATTCATTTATCAAACCAAGTACATCCAAAACTTGAAGAAGTAGAAAAAGACCACTTTGTATCTAAATATCTTTTTGATGAAATGAATAAATAAATTTAACTAAAGATTATTTATGATCGAAATAGGAGACTTCAAAATCTATTTTATTATCAATCCCTTCAACAAAATATAAGTTTATTCTATTAACATTATTCTTATCTATTACCTTGTTACCAGAATCAATAAAATAATAATAAATTCTATCTTTAGGTAAATTTTTAAGCCTAATAGTATAAATTCCTTTATTGTCTTCTTTTTCAATCAGCCTATTTAAAAAAGGATTGAAATTATTAAAACTGCCAGCTATTGTAACTATTTGTCCAGGACGACCTATATAAAAAATTTCAATTTCATTATTATCATACGATTGTATTGGATTTCTTAAAGAAATATAACTAGACTTTTCTTTAGCAACCTCAATTTTAGAAAATGGGATTAAATCCTCATTATAAACTACATTTTTATTATATTCATCATTTGTCCAAACACCGTCTACAATAAGCCTATATTTTATATCACTTGTACCATGAGGAATATTGACTTTAACAAAAAAAACTCCATACTCATTTTTTTTGAATAAATATTTTTTAGAATACTGATCAAAATCAAAAGCAGCAAAAATTTTTCTAATTTCTTTATTGGGAGGATAAAACAACAATATACGCTTGGAGTCAATCATAGGAGCAAGATTATCTTTTCTTGTTGAAACTTCTAAAAATTCATTTAAACTCAAATCAAAATCATATATAACATAATCATCTGAAAAAAGATTATTAACACTTAAAGCTGCAAAAATCAATAAATACAAACACCTTTCTTTCATAGATTATATACAAAACTCACAATAATAATTCTTTTGGTAAAATACTACACATTTAAACCTTTTGACATTATACTAAAAGCATAAATTAAAGTAAATAATACGAGGAGTACAAAAATGGGTTTTCATATTTATGAAATCAAAGCCAGACAAATTATTGATTCCAGGGGGAATCCAACAGTTGAAGCTGATGTCATTTTAGAAGATGGAACTTGCGGAAGATCTGCTGTACCATCAGGTGCATCAACAGGAATTAATGAGGCTGTTGAACTTAGAGACGGCGATAAGTCTGTATATATGGGAAAAGGGGTTTTAAAAGCAATTGAAAATATAAAAAACATAATTGCCCCAGAACTTGAAGGTATGAGCGCCTTAAATCAGGTTGCAATCGACAGAAAAATGATCGAACTTGATGGCACCCCTACAAAAGAAAAGCTTGGTGCTAATGCAATCTTAGCAGTTTCAATGGCTACAGCTAAAGCTGCTGCAAAATACCTTGGACTTAAGGCTTATCAATATCTTGGAGCATACAAAGCTAACATTTTGCCTACACCCATGTGCAATATTATTAATGGCGGTGCACATTCTGACAACTCTGTTGACTTTCAGGAATTCATGATAATTCCAATAGGAGCGAAAACTTTCAGTCAAGCAATAAGAATGGCAGCAGAGGTTTTCCATACACTAAAAAGCATTCTAAGTAGCAAGGGATATGCAACTTCTGTTGGAGATGAAGGGGGATTTGCTCCAAATTTAAAATCAAATGAAGAAGCTTGCGAAGTGATTATAGAGGCAATAAAAAAAGCTGGGTATGAACCTGGTAAAGATATAGCAATAGCTCTTGATCCGGCAACATCTGAGCTTTATGATCCAAAAACAAAAAAATATGTACTTAAATGGTCAACAAAAGAAGAACTTACTTCTGAACAAATGGTTGAGTATTGGTCAAAATGGGTAGAAAAATATCCAATTATTTCAATTGAAGATGGCATGGCCGAAGAAGATTGGGATGGATGGAAAAAACTTACAGATAAAATTGGAAACAAAATACAACTTGTTGGTGACGATTTATTTGTAACAAATACTTCATTCCTTAAAAAAGGAATTGAGATGGGAGTTGCTAATTCAATTCTTATCAAGGTCAATCAAATTGGAACACTAACAGAAACATTTGAAGCTGTTGAAATGGCTAAAAAAGCGGGGTATACAGCAATAGTATCTCACAGATCGGGAGAAACAGAAGACACAACAATAGCTGATCTTGTAGTAGCTCTTGGAACAGGACAAATCAAAACCGGTTCACTTTCAAGAACAGACAGAATAGCAAAATACAACCAACTCATAAGAATAGAAGAAGAATTGGAAACAACTGCTGAATACCATGGTAAAAACGTATTTTATTCAATTAAACAAAAGTAAACTAAATCCCTGCGAAAGGGATTTTTTTTTGCTTAAATAAAAATGTAAAATGTATAAAAAATAAAATTATCTTTTGGAAAATTGAAAACTTTTTCGCGCTTTTTTCTGCCCGAACTTTTTACGTTCAACTTTTCTTGAATCTCTTGTTAAAAATCCATTAGACCTCAAAATCATCTTATTAGATTCATCAAGTTCAAAAAGAGCCCTTGAGATGCCGTGCCTTATTGCTCCCGATTGACCTGAAATTCCTCCCCCATAAACATTAATATATAGATCATATCTCCCAATCGTATTTGTCAAAACTAACGGAGAGAGTGCCATTGTTCTTAAATTTTCAAGTTGGATATAAGAATCAAAGTCTCTATTATTTACTTTGATCTTGCCACTACCTTCCCTAATGTAAACCCTAGCAACAGAAGATTTTCTCCTACCAGTTCCCATTGATAAATTAACATTGCTAAAATTTGATTTTTTCATTTTACCTCTCTTAAATTAACTTCCAGTTTCACAGGATTTTGAGCTTTAAGAGTATGCTCTGAACCAGAAAAGACTTTTAAATTTCTAAAAAGATCACGACCTAAAGGACCTTTTGGTAACATGCCTTTAATAGCAATTTCAAGAGGAGCGCAGGGCTTTTTTTCTGACAATGTTCTAAAAGTATCAGAATAAAGACCTCCTGGATATCTTGAATGCCTATAATAAAGTTTTTGTTGATATTTTTTACCCGTAAGCCTAACCTTAGAAGCATTAATAATAATAACATTGTCCCCTAAATCTTGATGAGGAGTATAATAAGCTTTATGCTTGCCTCTTAAAATTCTAACAACATCCACAGCAACTTTACCTAAAATTTTATCTGCCGCATCAATTACATACCATTTTTTCTCAACAGTCTTTGGCTTGACCCAAATCGTATCATTATTGGTTATTTTACTCATAATAGCACATTACCTTTACATATAATTTTATGCATAAATCTCATTTATTGTATTATTTGTAAGGATCACTGTCAAGTCCATCAATAAACTTATTCTTAAGAACACAGCAAATTTTCTTAAAATTATCCAAATCTCCTTTAGAAAACTTTAAAGGAACAATAGATGGTATATTAAAATTTGGACTAATTAAATACCCACATTTGAGAAATTCATCAAAAATTGCAGCATGATAACAAGAATTATAAAGAGGAAACATATACCTATCAGTCACTCTAAACAAAGATGTAGCAAAAGAATTAAAATCAACATTGAGATTTTTCCTATAAGATAAAAGTTTGCTTAATGTATGTCTAGCACAAGACAAAGTTACAGCATCAAAATTATCTTTAAATTCTATTTTCCTAGAAAGGTTATCCATAACAACAATACTAACAGACATAAACTCAGGCAAAGGAATATTAAAAATCATAGGATATTCAATATTCCTAAATCCCACTTTAAACTCATATATTCCTTCTTTTTTTTCCCAAGGCATAAAAACTTTATCTTTACCAGTTGAAGATAATAAAAACTTTTTTGCATCCTGTTCTAGCTTAAAAATATAAACAGACCCAGCATCCTTAAAAAAAGTAAATACTAAATTGACAAACTGATTTTTAAAAATAGAAGGATAAGGAGATGTCAAACCCTTTGACACAGTTTGCTTAAAAAGACGATTTAAGCCTTGAATTCTATGGCCTAAAAAATTTTTCCCACCATTTAAATATAAATCTAAATATCTCTTACCGTGAATATCGTAAAGATAAAAAAATCTTGCTCTTTTAATTATTGGCAAATTGTCTATTAAGGACAAATCATACATTTGCTAAACTTTCTAAAAGAATTTCATTTGCAAGAATAGGATTAATCTTACCCAAAGATTTTTTCATTATTTGCCCCATCATAAATTTAATAGCATGATCTTTGCCCTTTTTATAAAGTTCAATTGACTTGGGATTTTCACTTAAAACTTCAAGCACAATTTGTCTAATAACAACTTTATCACTTATTTGTTCTAATTGACTTTCACTTATAACAACAGCAGCAGACACTTTTCTAGACATCATCTCTGAAAATACCTTTTTTGCCATTTTACCGCTTATTTTACCAGCAACAACAAATTCAACAAGTTCTGCAATATGACTTGGCGGCAAATTAAATTCAAGAACACTAATTCCTTTATCATTGAGAACACTTAAAACTTCAGATAATATCCAATTGGCTACTTTTTTAGGATCGCTTGCATCAAGAACAGCATCTTCAAAATATCTAAGTAAATGTTTATCTGATGTTAAAGTAATAACATCAAAATCGCTTAGCCCATATTGATTTTTAAGTCTAACCCTTGCATCAAATGGAAGCTCAATTAACTTTAAATTCTTAATATTACTAATATAAGAATCATCAATTTCTATTAAGGGTATATCGGGTTCTTGGAAATAACGATAATCAGATACGGTCTCTTTATCTCTTTGAATTACTGTTATTCCACTTTTATCATCAAATCCTCTAGTATGCTTACCACAACTATCAAGGGTTTTCCTAAATTGAACCCATTCCTCTTGCTGTCTTAATTCTTCATATTCAATAGCAGTTTTAATAGATTTAAAAGAGTTCAAATTTTTTATTTCAGCTATGGGAGTTTTATACTCAACACCACACTCTTTAACAATTAAATTGACATTTACATCACACCTAAAAGAACCATTTTCCATATTACATTCTGACAAATCAAGATACTTAAAGATCTCCCTTAAAGAGCTTAAAAAAGCAACTGCCTCATCACCATTGTTAATGTCTGGAGCAGAAACGATCTCAAGCAAAGGAGCACCAGAGCGATTAAAATCAATATAACTTTGATTTTCAATATCCAACAAATGCAAACTTTTACCCGAATCTTCTTCCATATGAATTCTAGTAATATTAATCTTTTTAAACCCAGAAGGGGTTTCAATCAATAAGCTTCCCCCCTCACAAATAGGCTTATCATTTTGCGAGATTTGATAGCCTTTTGGTAAATCTGGATAATAATAATGTTTTCTATCAAATTTAATAATATGTTTGATTTTTGAATTTGTGGCATGCCCTGCTAAAATTGCACTATTAATAAGCTCTACGTTCACACTTGGTAATGCACCGGGCAACCCAAGACAAATTGGACAAATACGAGAGTTAGGAACTCCCCCAAACTCATTCTTGCACCCACAAAAAGCCTTTGTTTTTAAACCTAGCTGAACATGAATTTCTAATCCAATAACTAATTTATATTCCATTCAATCCCAATTCCCTAACAACATTTTTTGAAAAACTTAAAAGTTCAAAATCTTTCTTAATACCCCCAATTATTTGCATCCCAATTGACAATCCTTCGTTATCCTTAGAATACGGAATCGAAATAGCAGGAGCTCCAATAAGATTTGCAATAACAGTACAAATATCTGAATAATACATTTTAACAGGATCATCAAAATCTAAACCAATTTTAAAAGGCTTTATAAAACTTGTTGGAGTAATAATAAAATCACAACTTTCAAAAAGCTTGTTAAATTTGGGAATAATTAAATTTTGCAGAATTTCACAAGCTTTTGAATAATATTTAGAATCATAACCTTCTGACAATAAATAATTTCCAAGAACAATACGTCTTTTAACTTCTTCTGACAAGAAATCACTCCTATGTTTAAAATAAAAATCATTAAGACTTAAATTTTCTGAGATTCTCTTACCATAACAAAGTCCGGTATAACGAGCAAGATTGGAAGATGCTTCAACAGGCGAAATTGTATAATAAATTGATAAAATAAAATTAATCTCTTCTATTGAAACTTCTTTTATATTAATACCTTTTGACAAAAGATCAAATTTAAATTTAGCAAAACTACTTGCAACACTTTTGTCCATTAAATCTTCGCTAAGTTCTTTAATTACAGCTAAATTTTTACCTTGCAAAGACTCAATTTTTAAAGGATAAAAATTATCAAAAATGTCCACACTAGTAGAATCCATCTTATCAGCCCCACAGGTATGCTTTAAAATTAAAGCAATGTCTTCAATAGAATGAGAAAAAAATCCTATTTGATCAAAAGACGAAGCATAAGATGCAAGCCCATAACGAGACAAGCCTCCATAAGAAGGTTTAAAGCCCAAAATTCCTGAAAAAGACGCAGGAAGTCTAACAGAACCCCCAGTATCGCTGCCAAGCGAAAAAGGCGCTTGAAAAGACGCAACTACAGCTGCAGAACCTCCGGAACTACCCCCTATAACATATTCTCTATTTAAAGGATTTAAAGTTGCACCATAACAAGAAAATTCACAAGTAGAACCCATGGCGAATTCATCCATATTGGTTCTACCAATTAAAATTGCTCCTTTATCTTTAAGTCTTTTGATCACAGTAGAATCATAAGGAGAAATATAGCCTTTTAAAATTTCAGAAGCACAAGTTAAAGACTTGTCTTGAATTGAAATATTATCTTTAACGGCAATAAGCATACCAATTAAAGGTAAATCTACTAACTCACAATTTTCAAAACAATCATCATACTTTTTTGCAATTTCTAAAGAATCATCAAAAAATTCAATGTAACCATTAATATCTTTATTTAATTCATAATTTTTTTTATAAGCAAGCAAAATATCATAAATTTTACATTTTTTAGTTAAAACTAATTCTTGAATTTTGGTTAAAGTTAAATTGCTTAAGTCCAAAGCCTTATCCTTATTCTAATATTTTAGGAGATGAAAAATATCCATCTAAAAATGAATTACTAAGTTTTTTAATTGATCCAATTGGAAGAGAAAATGTTACTTTATCTTCACGCAATGTAGAAATATTTCTCTTATTAGCATTAAAATTAACTTGAACTTCAAAATTTGAAATTCCATTAACCAGCCTAATAACTTTCTCAAATTTTGAAATGAACTTATTTTCACCTTCTTTGCTAAGTGTCACCAAACTTAGTTTTAAGCTGTTCTCCAAATGTATATCTTCCAAAATAAACTCCTAAACTTTCACCACTCTTTTCATATAATCAGGACTCAAAATTGCCTTTTTACCATTTCTTAAACTAATTTTAATAAACTGCAAGTTGTCCTGGTACCAACTATCAACGACAATCCCCCTATCTCCATTATAAATTATATAGTCTCCAATATTAAATCTAATATCTCTCTTATTATCAATAAAAAAATTATTAAAATTTTCTTTTAAATATTCAGGAATAAAGATAATGTCATAAGAATCTTTGTCAAGATCTTGGAAAAAAACTGAAAGTGCGGTGCTTTTAAAAGAACCTCTAAAAGCTCTTCTTAAATTTAGAGTAATAATAAGTTCTGATTTAGCTCTTGTAATTGCAACATAAAAAAGTCTTCTTTCCTCCTCAAGTCTATCTTCTGTTAATTCTTCGATTTCAGCTGGCAAAAGACCTTTCTCAAGTCCAGAAATCACAACTCTATCAAATTCAAGTCCTTTAACGCCGTGGATTGAAGACAAAAGAACATTGGACTTAAAATCTCCAGAAATCATAGGAGAAAGTGAAGAATTTTCTAAAAATATCGCAAGACCTTCAAAAGTACCCGAATACTCAATTCCACTATTTATAAGTTCATCAATATTTCTTAATTTTTCATCCTTATCAAATTTTTTATAATAATCTAAAAGCCCGAACTTAATTGCAACATCTTCAATAAAAGCAGATAAATTAATATAACTATCTTTAAAAAGTTTTTTATTCAATTCATCATAAATATTTAAAAAAAATAAAAGAGACTCTTTGGCTCTGTTTTTAAGCAAACATAAAGTCTTCTTACTAGCAGAAATCAAATTAAAATTAACATCGGTATCGTTTAAAACACTAATTATTTTGTCCAGAGTAGTTTTCCCAATTCCTCTAGAAGGCTTGTTTATCATTCTTAAAAAAGCTATTTTATCTTTCTTGTTTATAATCAGCCTAAGTAAACAAATAATATCCTTTATTTCTTCTCTATCATAAAATCTAATTGATCCTAAAACCTTATATGGGATATTTTTCTTTAAAAAAGATGTTTCAAAATGAAAAGATTGAGAATTAAATCTATAAAGTATTGCCGTTTCAATGTTATTGTTAACAAGCAAGTTCGAAAAATATTCAGCTTCATCTGGTGTGCTTTGAAAAACTAAAAATTTCATTCTTTTACCAGAACTATTTTGAGTCGTTATTTTTTTTTCATATCTATTTTTATTTTTTGAGATAACTTCATTTGCAATACCAACTATATTTGAATTTGAACGATAATTTTGTACTAAATAAAATTTAATAACATTAGAAAAAGTTTTTTCAAATTCAAGAATATTTTCAATTCTAGCTCCTCTAAAAGAATATATCGACTGATCCTCATCTCCTACAACCATAAAATACATACCATCTAAATAAAGTTCTTTCAAAAATAAAAATTGAGAATAATTTGTATCTTGATATTCATCAACAAAAATAACTTTAAATTTGGACTGAACAGATTCTTTTAGCAATTTAGACTGTCTCAGCATTAGTATAGGTTTGATAATAAGATCTGCAAAATCAAAAGCATTACTCTTAGACTTCTCTTCTTCATAAATTTTGATATACTCATATCTTTTTTCGTTTGATTCAATAAATTTTTCTAAAAAAAAATTTTCTTTGTCTTTTAAAATCAAAGCTGCAATATGTTTTGCCATTTCAAGATTCGGGGCAAGATCAATTTGTTTGATAAATCTAGCAACATCATTAGCATCCCAAATTGTAAAATTTGAATCATAATTTTTATCAAAATCCTTATAGTAAATTCTCAAAAGCCAAGACCCAAAAGAATGAAAAGTTTGAATATGAAGCTTCTTGTCAAATTTTAAAAGATCATTTATTCTGTCATTCATTTCATTTGCAGCTTTATTGGTAAAAGTTAGAGCCAAGATTTCATTAGGATTTATATTCATATGTTTGATTAAGTATGCAATTTTTGCAATTATAATTCTTGTTTTACCACTTCCAGGTCCTGCTAAAACAAGAATTGGATTTTTACTTTCATTAAAAACAATTTTCTCTTGAAAAGAATTTAAGCTAGAGAAAAAATTTTTTATTTTATCCATTGCTAATAAACTTCAGAAACCTTAAGATCAAATCCTGAAGGTGTCTTTACCCAAAAAAATTGAACAGCAAAAATTTCTTTTCCTTGCTCTTTTAGAAAAGGGGTAATGTCTCTCTCATTGAGAATAATGTTAACATCAGAAAGTCTTGAAAAAAATAGTATCAAAGACTTTTCAAAAACTAGATTAATAGGAATACCTTTCGATGCAAAAAAAGACTTACCGTGAAGATTGTTCTCATCAGCATATCTAAAAAATGTATCATTTAGAAAATCGATTTTTAAATCAACATTTGAAAGTTTTTGAGTAGAATATAGTGTAAGATAATTACTACTTGGTAACTTTTCAGTACCCTTAACATCAAACTGCCAATTTAAAATATTAAATCTATTGTCAATATTAGTTTCAGATACATATTTAACATTTAAAGCAAAAGACTCTAAACTTACATGAGCTATTTTTGACTTATCATAAGAATAATTCTCATAAATAATCTTGACTCTAATATTATCATCAAGATTTATCTCTTTAAACTCTCCCAAATTAAAAATATTTTCACTTTTTTTAGACTCATCAATCATAGCTAAATTATCACTAACAAAAGACACTCTATATTTTGAAATATTGTCACCATGCGTTAAGGATAAAAAATCCCCCTCTTTAAGAGAAACATTCCAAAAATTCTGTTTATCAAAAGACACTTCATGAATATTTAAAATCATTTTCTCATCCTGACTAAGTCTAAAAAATTTCCTAAAATATCCCTCCATCTCTTTAAAAGCAAAAACAACCAATACTAATAAAACAACACCAATAATCCCTAACAGGATTTTTGCCACACCAAAAGACTCAAAACTAAAAAAGTTTAACTTTTTATCTGAAACTTTATTATTGCCTAAAAACCCTGAATTTGATATTTTATCCTCAGATCTAATGCCAATATAGCTATTATTAAGCCTTCTTTTATAATCTTTGAAAAGTGTTGATATAAATCTAGGATCAATATCTAAATATTCGCTATAAGTTCTCAAAAATCCGACAGCCAAAACTTCATTAGGAAAAATTTCAATATTAGAATCTTCAAGGGCTTTTAGATACTTAATAGAAATTTTAATATCATCAGCTATCATTTCAAGAGTCAAATTTTTGCCATTCCTAACCTTTCTCAAATAACTCCCAAATTTAATAAAATCATTTTCTTCCATAGATTAAACCTTAATTTTTTTTAATATCATACAAAAAATTATCTACCTTATTTGAAGATTTTGGAGGATCATACTTAAATTTACTATCAAGAATTCCAACATTAAACTTCACAGCGTTAAAATCAATAACTATTTCACGCCCACCACTAGTAGGATAAGCAGAAATTCTTCTAATTATTCCATCAGGAGTAAAAGCAATAATAAAAGAATTAATAGTAGCAGCCCCCTTGTAAAGCTTTCTAGAAAAGGTTAATTTAATAAATTTGCCAGGCTCAGATGAATCGAGAGCTTCTAAATTTGGGGAGTTGGTATAAGACACGCTGTACTCGCTATTTAAAACTTTCATAAGTCCTCCCCCACTGCTACCTTTTATTAATTGCTGATTAAACGAAGTACCAAGGGATGGAACATAAACTGTCAAAACTTCACCATCACTTACAAAAACTTGATTATTTGAGTCTAAATTAACAATAAACTTGTCTGGAAACTTATAAAGCAAAACACCTGTTTGCTTTAACCCCTTTAAAGTGAGGTTAATTGTTGCTTGCATATCCTCTATATTTTGATATTTAGAATAAATTCCCTCAAAGTATTGATTTGCAGATATTTGAGCAAACATGCCAATAGGATACAAAACCAATAAAAGTATTATTTTTATCATTTTATGAACTCTTATTATTAGCTTAAGCTATTAACAAAATTGAATTTAATATTTATTGTCAATAAACTTTATTTCCATAATACTACATATCATAGAAATAAACTATTATTAATAATAGTTTATTACATAAAATACAAATTTAAGGATTGATTGTAAAAACACTTTTAAAGAATTAGGATTTAGTAAGAATGTCTTTGAATTACGTTGAAATAAATAATTTGATTAAAGAAATCCCTTTTGTAAACTCCTACATAAAAAAAATAATACAACCTGATTATAAAAACTTGATTTTAGAGATTTATAATAAAATTGATAATAAAAATATTAAAATATTAATCTGTTTAAATCCCAACACAACTAGATTTCATATAACAAAAAAAAAATTCAAAAAGAATGCTTTAAAATTAAGATTTTCTGATTTTTTAAAATCAAAAATTCAAAACGGAAAAATTCTAAAAGCTTGCCAAATGAAAAATGAAAGAATCATTTCTCTTGAAATTCTAAAAAAAGACATAATTATCTTATTTATTAAATTGTGGCCATCATCTCCTAATATAATAGCTACAAATCCAAACTTCAAAATACTAGATGCATACTACAGAAGACCAAAAATAAAAGAAATAACTGGCGAAATCTTTTTAAAAGCTAAAGAAATATATGAAAGCAATAAAATGTCTGATAAAAAAATCATGGGTCTAAAAGAAGGATATAATAATATCAACCATACATCTTATTCTGAATTTCTTGAAGATTACTACGAGTCACTCAGTAACAAAATTAAAGAAACCAATATAAAAGAATTGCTTATTGAAAAATATAAAAAAGAACTAATTGTTTTAGAGAAAAGAATAGAATCTTTAAAACAACAAATAAAACTGATTAAAAACATTGAAAATGAAAAGGAAAAAGGTGAGCTGATTTTATCAAATATTCACAAAATACAAAAAGGAATTAAAGAAATCAGTCTCTTGAATTATAAAGAAGAAAAAATAAAAATATCATTAAACCAATCATTATCACCCAAAGAAAATGCTTTGCAATATTTTAAAGCATATAAAAAAGGCAAAAATTCTTTTAAAACCGTTCAAAATCAATTAAAAGAAAATATAGACAAATTTGATTCCATTCAATCAAAAATAACCATGATAAAAACCACAAATTTCATTCCAAAAGAAGAACATATTCAAACAGAAACTACTATTAAAAAAAAGGAAAAAACGCCAAAAATAGGTTTACATTTTGTTTATTATGGATTTGAAATTATTGTTGGAAGAAACGCAAAAGAAAATGACGAACTATTAAGACGTTATGTTAAAGGAAATGACTATTGGCTTCATACAAGAGATTATCCTGGAGCTTATGTTTTTATTAAAAATCAAAAAAACAAAACTCCTTGCCTTAATGTTCTTCTGGCTGCTGGCAATTTATGTGTATTTTATACAAAACTAGCAAAAAAATTGAGAAAGGCAGATCTTTACTACACCCAAGTTAAAAATTTAAGAAGAGTTAAAAACGGAAAGCTGGGCCTTGTAATTCCAAAAGCAGAAAAAAATTTATATATTAAGCTAGATGAAAATCTAATAAAAAAATTAAAAAATCAAACTTAAAATACTACTAAACAACAAAACAAAACTTTGAATTTTCTACAAAATATTGTTATTCAAAGACAAAAAGCATAAAATTTAAAAAAGTGGAGGAATAACTTTATGATTTCAAAGCTAACAAAAATTGTAGCAACAATATCTGATCTTAGATGTGAACCAGAACACATAAAAGATTTATACGATGCAGGAGTAAATGTAATAAGACTAAATACTGCTCATCAATCACACGAAGATACAATAAAAGTAATCGACAATGTTAGAAAAATTTCAAATAAAATAGCTCTAATGATCGACACGAAAGGACCGGAAGTTAGAACAGCAAATATTGAAAATCCTATTATTGTAAAAACTGGAGATAAAGTAATCATATCAAATTCGCCTGTTAATGAACTTAACAGTTTCCAAACCAATTATGATGGATTTGTTAAAGAAGTACCTCAAGGATCTAAAGTGCTAATTGATGATGGTGAGCTTGAAATGACCGTTATCAGCAAACTGCCTGACCGATTAATTTGTGAAATTAAAAATGACGGCCAAATTAAAAATAAAAAATCAATCAATACTCCTGGCATTTCTCTTAAACTGCAATCAGTAACAGAAAAAGACAAAGGATTTATTGAGCTTGCAGCAAAATATAATGTTGATTTTATTGCTCATTCGTTTGTAAGACATTCCAAAGATGTACAAGATGTCCAAAAAATTTTAAACGCTGCTGGAAATCCTGATGTAAAAATCATATCCAAAATCGAAAATCAAGAAGGAATCGACAATATTGAAGAAATAGTAAAAGCATCCTACGGAATAATGGTTGCAAGAGGAGATATGGGGGTTGAAATTCCTGCAGAAGATGTCCCTATTGCCCAACTTAAAATAACACAAACTTGCATACAATATGGAATACCTGTGATCACGGCAACTCAAATGCTTCATACAATGATTGAAAATCCAAGACCTACTAGGGCAGAAGTATCTGACATCGCCAATGCTATTCTAAACGGCACAGATGCAATTATGCTATCCGGAGAAACCGCTTACGGGAAATATCCAATTGAAGCTGTAAAAATGATGACAAGCATTGCTAAAAAAGTTGAAAAACACAGGGAAATGACCTCATTTAAAGATGAACTTTTTTACGACAAAAGCATTACAAGAAACTATATTATCAAATGTGCAATTGATGCCACAAAGCTTATGGATGTAAAAGCAATTATTGTAGATTCTCTAAAAGGCAAAACTGCAAGAATAATGGCAACTTATAGAGCTAGTGTTCCATTGTTTATTACAACAAACAGCGAGAGGCTGGCAAGAGAACTCACATTGTCTTATGGGGTTTATTCCAATCTTGTAGACAATAATTTTAAAAGAACTACCGAATTTGTAGTAACTTCTCTTAAAATGCTAAAAGCACAAGGCATTGTTAATGACAAAGATACTGTAATAATTATTTCTGGAAACCCAAATAGAGATACTGACAAGGGTACAGAATTTATGGAAATAAACACAGTAGAAGACGCAATCAAGGGGCGAAATATATAAAACAAATTAGAAGCCCCTTGGTTGAAAATATATTTTATTCAAATAATACAAACAACTTATCATTTAAGTTGTCAGAAAAAAAAACTCACAAGGCTATCCTAACAAGTTATGGCAACTATGAGTTTTTTTTAAAAAATGCATATTTGTTTAAAAAAATAATATCAAATCAAACCAATAATGTATTTATAATATCTGAAGCAAAAAGCAATTTTTTAATTAATATATCCAATCACCATATATGGAAAATTTTTAATAAAAAAATTAAAGTAAATCTAAAAATATTAAAGCTATTACAAAATTTAAATTTTGTCAACATAGACAATAAACTAATTGAAAATGATCATAAAATTGAAATTACATTGAATTTTATTAGTAACATAAAGAAAAATATAAAAATAATTCCAATAATTTTTGGGAAAACTTACAATAAACACTTAATAAAATTTTGTGAATTTTTAAAACCTTTTACCAATAAAGAAGAAAATTCATTTATTTTTTTATCTTACTTTATCTCAAAATCTACAAATATAAGAAAAGCTATAAAGCTTGAAGAAAATTTAAAAAGTATTTTACTTGAAGAAAAATCGCCTACTTCCAATCGAATATTAAAAGAGTATAAATCAAAAAAAATATTTCCAGAAAACATAAATGCAATCATAACCATTTCAAGCCTTTTTAAAACCTTCGAATTTGAAGAATCAAAAACAATAATTAATTCTCCAGAATACTTGATATCGGGAAACATTCTAACAAAATAAAATTATAAAAATTAAAATCTATAAAAAGCTTTCTATTTTTTTGCAGTTTTTCTTTAAAAAAGCATCAAGTCCCATCTTTGAAATACTTCTTAATGCATTAGCAGAAACTTTAATATTAACACTTCTTCCAAGCTCTGGAACAAAAAATTTTTTGTTTATTAGATTTACCTTAAAAGTTCTTTTGGTTTTTACTCCAATATGTTGTCCAGCGCCACCTTTTTTCTTAGCAAGCCCCTTTCTTGGAACATTGTTCCCGAACATAGTTTTTTTCCCTGTTATCTCACATTTTCTAGCCATTAAACACTCCTTAAGATCTTATGATTTTTTCTCCAAATATAAATCCATTAACTTTAAAAATAAAGACAAATTACCTAAAACATTTTTCATTATACCTCCAAAATTTAAATTGTTTCCATAGCTTTTAGCAAGATCCATGTCAAGCTCTTTCCAATTATAAATCAACTCTCTTTCCAAAGAAACTTTCGAATAATCTGAAAGACAATCTTGTAAACGCTGTTCAATAGAACAAACCTTGGAATAATATTCACTTGATATAGTAAACGCCTTTTTATTAACATCTGCTATTATATTTAGCAATAACTTTTCTGAAGATTTATCCCCTACAGAAGCTCTATGTAACAATGCATTTATTCTATTACCATACCCGCCTTGCTCTCCTAAATTAGAATCAAAGTCAATAAGACTTGTATAAATATTAATCAAAGCATGCATATCATTAGACATTTCTCTTGAAAGCTCTATAAGTTTCCATTGTCCTTTAATAATAAGTAAATTAATAATATCATTAAGATCTTTTTTAACAAAATGAATAGTATAAGTTCTTAAATAGACTAAAAGCTCGCAATAAATGTATCCTGTAGTACTCATAATTTTAGATACAATCTTTTCATTCATTTTCTCATTATAATTATCCAAGTTTAAAAGAGATACTCCTGGGAAAAGCTGCTCAGCCAATATTTTAGATTTGCTATTTTTTTGCAAAACTTTAATCTTTTCGATTTCAGTTGCAACATGCTTAGTAAGGTCATTGAAAAACATTCTTGCTATTGGATTAGGCTTTTGCCCAATAGAAATAGGAAAATAATCTGGATCTCCACTAACATATCTTATTAGATATAAAATTTCTTTACTCTTATTTACATCCAAAATGGAAATAATAATCTTGTTCCAAACATTTAATTTAATAGGAAAATCTTCTTTATTCCCATAAATTTCCAAAATAATATCATAAAGGTTTTTCCAAATAGAAATATTCTTAATACAAGACATACATTCTAGCAAATCTTTAAGATCATCTATAATAACTCCACAACCTATGGAACTAAACCTAGGCCTATATACAAAATCATCTTCTGGAAGCAAACTGTCAAAATTTTTAAGAACCAAGTGGTATTGATATAAGACTAAATCAAAAAAATTATGCAATGCCTCATAAGTTTCATCTATCAACTTAATTTGTTCTTGAGTGATATTCTTAAACAAATAAGATAAATTATTATGCAAATTCTTAGGAAGATCTGAAGCAAAATTTATGTTCTCATTTGCAGAAAAAGAATAAATATAATCTAAAGATTTCTTTTGACTTTCATTTAAATATTTTTCAACAACAAAATGAACAATTTTATTAGAATTTTTATACCTTTGAGCAAATGGCCTTAAAGGAGAAAAAACCTTATAAAAATTATAAAGAAATCTAGAAAATTGGGGTAAAGCCTGAATTTTTGAAGCATTAAAAAAATTACTTACCCTGCTTAAACTAATTTTAACTTCTTTTAGCCTTTTTTGCTTTATTTGTTCCGAAGTAAGCTCCTTATTAATACTAAACATAGAAAGTATAAAATCAAATAAACCCAAATTCATCATCCCCCTAAAAAATCTTCAGTTCCCTTGCTCTATTTTCCAATTAAAATGAAAATCAATATTAACTATAAAAATTATACATAATTTATTGTAAAATAAAAGAAAAAACTTGAATAATTTTATGAGAATAAAAAACTTAATATTAATAGCAATTTTATTGCTTAGCACTGGCTGTTCAAAAAACAATAATATAGTTGTACTAACCGATAATAAAAAAATACCATTTTATATAAATCAATTTAACGTCGAAAATAAACTAAATTTTATAATTAAGTTTAGAGATAGCATTGATCTACAAACAATAGAAAAAGAAAATGCACAAATAATTATTTCTAAAAACATTAGCAATGCAAACATTATTAACTATTTTAAATCTATAAAAATCAATTATAATCCAGATTACCCCATCTTAAAACACATTTTCAAACAATTCAACTATAAAATTATTCCATTAAGCTTTGACCTACCTATCTTAATCTATAAGAATACACATAACATTAAAAAATACATAAACATTAAATATTTAAAAAAAGAATACGACAACTTCATTAAAGAAGGAAAATTTTTCATATCACCCTATATTTCCGAAAATTTGTTTTATGTGATTTCTGAAATAAACGATGTAAGGTTTTCTTTTGAAAAGAACAAATTAAATTACAATGAAAATAAAATTTCAGAAATGCTAGAATACTTCTCATCATTTTTAAATGCAAAACAAATAGATTTGCAAAAAGATTTCTTCAATAAATATAGTTACCTTAAACTAAGCAAAATATTACTTGATAAAAAATCTCTTTTAATAACAGGATTAAGTGACCTAAATTTCTATAATAGCTTAAACGAACAAGAAAAAAACCAAATAAAATTTTCATATTTAACCAACAATAACAATGAAATTGTTATCTCAAGCCCAAACTTTATTGGGATTATAGAAACATCTATTTTGACTAAAAAATTTATCAACTGGATTTTAGATAAAAATACCCAAAAAAACTTAATTAGTTTTAACAACAAATCTCAATCAAATACATGCTTTGGGCTTGCAAATGGCTTTACTCTTTACAAAGGATTAAATTTAAAAATAACACAATCAATTGACGAAATATCTCCTTTTATTATTGATGAAACTCAAATCAATGCCTATTCTTATATATTAAATAAAAAAACTATTGAAAAAGAAAATTTACTAATAAATGAGTGGTTTTTCTCTAGAATTAAGAATATAAAAAAAATTAAATAGCCACAATAAATTAAATATGTGTTTCTTTATAATTTAATGTTATTATTCTAAAAATAAAGAAACACAATAGCATAGAAAGAATAGTTAAAGATATATAAACGCTATTAAATACATATATAATAAGAGAGGTAAAAATAATTAAAAAATAATTTATAAAAAAACAAGTAATTCCTGAAAAAATAGCTATCATTAGTGAAACTAGAAAAATCATAGCCTTAGAATTGAAATTAAACTCTATTTTAGAAAATAAAGAAATAAAAAAAGCGCCCATTAAGACTAGTAAAATGGGAGAAATTAGCAAAACCAAACTTAAGGAAAAAATATTAATTAATTTTAAATTCAATATAGTAACCTTATGAAAAGCACTTGGCAAATTTTGAATTTTTAAAAAAAATCCAACTTCAGTAAAATTTGAAAATAAAGCTAAATTTTCTACATTCTCATTAATCTTGATAACTTCTAAAACGTTCGTATCAAAACTATTCATAGACACAAAAACTTTAGTAAGAGTGATTTCACTCCACTCATTGTCTTTGTCTAAAACATTTTGATATACAGAATTGCCTCTTAAAGTAGCAAATGGGATTTTAATATGCAATACAACATTTCCTGTTCTATTAAATCTAATAAGTTCAAAATTTTTTATTATTTTAGAATAACGATTGAGTGCTACAACTTTTTGCATATAAATATAATCATAAAAACCTCTATTAGAATCTGATTGCAATAAAAACACATCGTTTATTCCATAATATTCAAAATATTTTTCAATCTCATCAAAAAAAAGATATTTTTTTCTAAGCTTTTCAAGCGATTTGTTTTTATAATTCAAAATTTCATTATCACTAGGTAATAGTTTATGAAGATTTGAAAAACCGTAATAAGCTAATTTAAATTTGTCAGTATTAAGATACAAAAAATTTTTTTGCTTTTCTTCAGAAATTAACTGCATTCTCTCTTTTTGCAAATTTCTATTTTCATTAATAAACTTTAAAGTCAAATTTAAAAGCGCAACAAAATTATCGTCTTTTGTTGCAACATAAGCAATATAAGCAAAGTAATTAGCGGTATAATAATCACTTTGAGAAATAAATCCATTGACAATATTAAAAAAATCTTGCTTTTTAAGGCTTTGCAAAGGATATAAGGAAAAAGTTTTTTTAATCTTTTCCAAATCAACATCATAATTTGGAATTTTATTATATTCAGATTTCACTAAATAATAGTTTGTTAAAAGCTCCTCATTATTTACATAAATAATCCGCATTTTATCATATATTCTAATCAAATCTTCAAGATATTTTCTTTTTTGCCTCATTGAATCTACTAAATCAGAGGATGCAAAAAATCTATTTGAAGACAAGCTTATATCTATATTTTTAATCTTAAGAGATATTTTATTTGCCTCATTCTCAAGAAGATTATACCTATCATAACTAAATTTATACTCATTTCTCTGGGTAATTATATAAGGCAATATTAAATTAAATATAACAGTAAAAATAATCCCTATAATAAAAAATAATAATAAAAATGCATAAAGCCTAGAAAACAAATAACCATTATATGTTTTTAAATAAACCTTTATCTCTTGCTGAATACAAAAAGCAAAGAAAATACAAACAATAAAAATAAAAAACCCATAAAAATACTTATAAAAAAGTAAAATAGAATCAAAAAAAGTTGCTATTAATCTATGCTTTTCTAAAAAATTTTCTCCAAAAAAGTAAGAATAACTAAAGATTAAACCTAGAAAAAAAAATAGAAAAATAATAAAGTTGCTCAAAAATGCATATATTTCTCTTTTCATAAGCTTTAATAACTAACTACCCTTATATAAATTATTATCTAAATCTTTACTGATTTTAATATATTCTGAAACAAAGCCAAATAAGTAGGTAGAAAAAAAAGTTAAAACACAAAAAATAAAAGGAATAAAATCAGAAACCATGCTCTTTCCTACTATTATGTTGTAAATCTTAGGAAACTCAATCGAATAGATATTATAAATTTTTAAAAAAAGTATAATAAAAATAGGATAAAGAAAAATTGCAAAACTACTTGAAAAAATGAGATTAAAAACATAAGAGAAGGCAAATAATAACAAAGAAATTCCCAATATATTAAAAATCAAATTAAAATAATTTAGTGAGAGTAAAAAATTATTCAAAATTTTTAAATCTCTAAAAAGATAATCAACAAAATTATTATAAATCTTTTGATCTACAAAATTATTCTCAATAAAATCAATCTTACTAAAATCATAAAGATCTGATCTATAAGTAAAACTTTTATCTTTTTCGTCATCCTCTGAAACGATTAAAACTCCACTAAAACCATAAAATTTAGGTTTATTGCTAGAAAAGATTATTTTGTCACTTAAAAAATGCACAACTTCATCTTTAAGAATAAAATTATTATTTCTATTAATATCAATAAAGTAAGAATTAAAACTGCGACTAACCAAAAATCCTAAATAAGAAAATAATACAATAAAAATAAAGATAATAAAATAAAAAGAAAAAACCTCCCTAGAGGATTTTAACAACACCCCATCAAAAGGGCAAGGCACTCTCATAAAAGTAACAACAAGTGACAAAGGGAAAGAATAAATATAAGAATTGTAATAAAGACTGTAGCTAAAAATAGAAAAATTAAAATGCAAAAACTTATATTTTAAATAAAACGTACAGATAAACATTAAAGAAACAAGGCAAAATATTAAAATAAATCTATAAATTATTAAAAAGATCAATCTTAAAGAATCAAACACAGCAAATCCTCCCCCTCAAAAATTGAAGAAACTTTTAAGCCTTTTTACTGTCGACCAAAATATTTTTAATCTTCTTCTTAGCCTCATCAAAACTAATTTGCAAAGCTAAGCTAATCTCGTGCTCCAATATTAACTCAAAATCATTCAAAATCCTCTTTTCATAAAAAGGAAGTTCTTTTTGAGTAGATTTTTTATATAAAAACTTATATAACTTTGCTGTATCCAAAATATCGCTCTTTTTATAAAATTCATGACCACCATCTTTTATTTTTTTTGAATCTATTTGACCTTCGAAGTCTTTAATAATCTCAAAGACTTCTTCTACCTTTTCTCTACTAACCAAAGCTCTAATTCCAAAATCATCAACCTTAGCAACAGGAACCATAAAAATCATATCGCTAAATGGAAAATGTATTTCATAATAATCAATAATCTCACCATTAAACTCTTTAGTTTTAATATCTTTAATAGTACCTACTCCATGCATTGGATAAACTACCGATTGATTTAGCAAAAATGCCATACTTACCTCATAAAATATAGAAAGACAAATTAAAATTAAAAACTCATAAAAAAACACTTAAATTAGTTCTAATATTAAATTTATTTTCATAAAATAAATTTTCAAGATACCTATCATTACAAAAGCTTATTATTACACTAGGAGTAAGTTTATTAATATTTGCAAAAAACATTTCTTTATTTCTCTTTACAGCTTTTAAATCATAATACCCAATAAAACTAATTTCTTTATGAGATTCTTTCAATCTTAAAAATTTCTTCTTTGAAATAACCTTATCCTTGTCAATAATATAACATGTTTTATGAGCATTTTCTAGTATCCCCATTAAAATAAGAAGCACTGTATTTGAATCATAACAATCAATATTAACTCTTTTAAAAATCCTACAAAAAAATCTTACAATCTTGGAATTTAAAAAAACAAGAGAAGAATTTTTAATGCGATTTCTAAACTTTTTAAAAATCAAAACCTTTAAAAAAGCTTTAAACCCGATAAAAACTACTATTGAATGATAAGGATGCCCTGATAGATACGCAAACCTACTTATAAGCTTACTGCGACTATCAAAAACATCTATGGGTACGCCTAAAAAATAAAATCTGTCTGGTTTTGAATATATATCTTTTAAATTAGCCATTACAAACCTCTAACAATGCCTTAAAATAAACAAGCGAATAAATAACAGCCGTATCTGCTCGCAAAATTGGAGTGTCAAACTTAACAAAATTAAAGCCTTTCTCCTTGAAAAAGGAAATTTCTGCATTTGAAAAGCATCCTTCAGGACCTATTATAATTCCAATTTTACTAAAATTGTCAAAACTTTCATTCTTGCTTAAAAGCACCCCACTTTGATGAGCAACATAATATTTAGTAGTACAAAAAGAATAAGGCGCAGAAAAAAAACTATTATAAAAATTAATTTTAGGAACAATTTTATTGCCGCTTTGCTTTAAGGCCTCGTTTATTATTTTTGAAAATCTTAAAGTCTTAGCAGATGTATTGCTTATATCTATTTTGGACACAGAATGATCTGAATTGATAACATTAATCTCTGAAACTCCAATTTCAACAACCTGCCTTAACACAGAATCTATCTTTTTACCCTTTAAACTAGAAATAAAGATACTTATCTCAAAATTATTTTTTTCAATTTTCTCTATTTTATTGGTAGCAAACTTAATAAAATCACTACCAATCTCAACTATTTCTGACGCTCTTAATTCTTTATTTTTTAAAAGAATGTTCAGCTTATTACCCTTTTTAAGTCGCCTTACATTAATAAGATGATGATATATTTTTATATCATTAACAACAATAAAATTGCCTGATAAGCAATTCTCATCCAAAACAATTTGTTTCACAATTTAATTATCCATTTTAGATAAATACTCACAAGCCGCTTTTAAAACCTTGTCATAATGTAGATTATAAATTGGTAGTTCTTTATTATTGTCTTGATAATAATTAAAAAACACATACTTGCCTAAAAATTCTTTATCAATTTTATATTTTGGATTCTCTTTAACAAGATTCTCAACAAAAAAATCAATCTCTTCTTCAGTAATAGACTTTTTATCCTTCAAAAAGCCCTCTACTAGCTTTTTATCAAAAATTTCTTTGTATATTAACGCTTCCTCTTCAGAAAAATTCGGTGATTTTATTTCCAAATCAGGCTCAATCCCAACCTTGTGAATACTCTTTCCAGATGGGGTATAATACTTTGAGCTTGTAATTTTAAACCCGCCAGTATAAAAAGGAACTACATGCTGAATAAGCCCCTTACCATAAGACTTTTCGCCTATAATATATGCCCTATTATTATCTTTTAAGGCCCCTACAAAAACCTCTGATGCTGAAGCTGATGATCTGTCTATTAAAGCAACGATTTTTATATCCGAAGGCAAAATTTGCTTTGAACCCGCCTTATAATCAATAGGCTTACTAGAATTTCTTGATTTTGTAGACACAATAGTTCCTCTAGACAAAATATCATCTGCCATTTTTATAGCTGCTTGAAAATATCCTCCAGTATTAAGCCTTAAATCCAAAACTAGAGATTTAATATTTCTATTTTTAAGATCGTCTAAAGCTTTGCTAAAATCTACAGAAGTATGTGGATTAAAGCTTACTATTCTTACATAACCAATATTTGGACTAATAACATCATACTTTATTGTTTGTATTTCTATCTTTTCTCTTGTAAGTTCAAAATCTAATGCCAAATCCTTTCCTCTAAGAATAGATACTTTAACTTTTGTGCCCTCTTTGCCTTTTAGTAGATCAACAACTTGATCTACCTCCATAGAAGAAACACTCTTGCCATCAACAGCAGTAATACAATCCCCAGACTTAATTCCAGCCTTATAAGCTGGACCTCCCTCAAAAGGTGTAACAATAGAAACACAAGAGTTATTAGGATCAAGATCTTTTATATTGTCTTGTTTATCTTGAGAGCGCATTTTTTTTATTATAGAAATCCCAATGCCAACATAATCTCCCACTGTTGTTTTTGAAATTTCTTCTAAATCCTTTTTTGTCAAATATTGAGAATAAGGATCGCCTAAAGCTTGAAATATTCCTTTTAAAGCACCTTCAAAAATTACCTCATCGCTTACAGGATCAACATAATTTTCTTTTACAAATTCAAAGGCTTGAATCATCATCTGCTCATAATTAGATCTTGATAGCTTATTATCAGATTCACCAAAAGCAAAAATAGATTCAACAATAACTAAAGAGCTTATACCTAGAGTCAACAAAAAATACACAAATATTAAAAATTTATCTTTCATTTATTCATTCCTAATGCAAAAATTAAAACTTGATTTTATTTTCATAATATAATATTTTAAAACTATGTTAAACTCACACTCTAAAAAAAAACAATGCCTTCTAAGAGTAAGCCTTATTATATTGCAAATAATTGAAAGCCTTTTAATTTTAGCCTTACTATACCAAGCCATTAATAAGTTAATCTTTATTAATAATTACTCCATAAAGTTTATGCTAACATTTATTTTATACTCGCCTGAATTTTTTATGGCCAATTTAACACTGTATTATTTTATCTACGAAAAATTTAAAATTCTTCACAACATTATAGTAATAACTAAATTATTCCAAATAATATTGACATTATTATTGTTTATCTTAGGATTTACTTTTAAAGTATACGCCTATCAAACCTCTTTAGCTATGCTCTTGGGAATTACTTTAGTTTATCTAGCATTTAATGTAACAATGTTAGCGCTAATTAAAGCAAAAAGAAAAACAGCGGAGTAAGACTTGATTATTATTCCTGTAGCTAGTGGTAAAGGGGGAGTTGGTAAATCCCTTTTCTCAGCAAACATAGCAATTTGCCTGGCAAACGAAGGAAAAAATGTCTTGCTTATTGACCTTGACCTTGGAGCATCTAATTTACATTCAATGTTAAACATTATACCCAAAAAAAGTATAGGCACATTTTTAAAAACAAAGATCAATTTCTCAGACATTATTATTGAATCTGGAATTAAAAATCTAAACTTTATTGCAGGAGACTCCGACATCCCAGAACTTGCCAATATAGCTGCTTCTCAAAAAAAAACTATAATAAGCAACTTAAAAGCTTTAAAATATGATTACTTGGTGATTGATCTTGGCGCAGGAACAACCTTTAATATCATAGACTTCTTTTTAATGTCAAAAAGAGGAATAATAGTAACAACACCAACAATAACAGCTACAATGAATGCGTATTTATTTCTTAAAAATATAATATTCAGACTGTTATCAACAGTATTTAAAAGAGGAACAAAAGGAAATGAAATTCTTATAACAATAAAACAAAATTCAATCGATCTTCAAAAAATATATATACCTAATTTGTTGTTAAAACTAGAAAGCAAAGACCCTGAAAATTACTCTAAATTTAACAAACTATTTAAAAAAATTAGTCCTTTTATGGTATTCAATATGCTAAAAACTCCTAATGACATTGAAAAAACCGAAAAAATAATAAAATCAGCAAAAAACTATTTAAGCATAAATTTACAAAGCATAGGAGCAATTTATAAAGATGAACTCGTAGATCAGGCCTTAAACAATAAAATTCCCATAACTATATACAAACCTACAAGCTCAACCTCTAAAAGTCTAAAAAAAATTGCAAAAAATTTGATTGAAATTGAAGATTTAACAAATGATGCTGAGCTTTTAAACGAAGAAGACTTAAATGAAAGTTATGATTTTGTACTAAGAGAAGCACAAGAAGAATATATTCAAAAAATTGAATATCTTGAATCGTTGATAAAAAACAAAACAATAGACAATAGCGAAATTATTGATATAATAAAATCTCAGAAAAGAGAAATCGAAACCTTGAGAAAGCAAAATATGTTATTTAAAAAAAAGCTTTTTGAAAAGCTTGAAAAGACTAAGGAGGTCTAATGCCAAATTATATAAATTACCCAAGTTGGTTACACCCTGAAGTAATTCAAGGCATCCCAATTACATGGTATAGCCTATCTTACATTTCTATCATACTAATTTCTTACAAGTTTATTTGGTATCAAATACAAAAAGACAATATTGATATCAAAAAAGAACATTATGAAACATTTATGTTCTCACTTGTACTTGGAGCAATTTTAGGAGGAAGATTAGCAGCTACCTTAGTTTACGACAAATCAGGAATTTATTATTCTCATCCTTGGTTAATACTTTTACCATTTGATCAGCATTGGAATTTTACAGGCTTTAGAGGAATGGCCATACATGGTGGTTTTTTAGGAGTAATAATTGCTCCTCTAATCATAATAAATACAAAGCTTAAAAATACAAATGTAAAAAAATATTTTCTAAAACTCACAGACTATGGGGCAATAGCTTTTTCTTCTGGTTACATACTTGGAAGACTTGCTAATTTTGCAAATGCAGAACTTTATGGAAGAGTAATAAAAGGAGGAATAATATTTCCAAATGCAGAACCACTTGACACAAATATACCAGGCGTAAAAGAATTTGCATCATCCGTAGGGCTTGAAATCTTGCCTCATGACCTGCTAATCAACCTCCCAAGAATACCTTCTCAACTTATTGAGGGATTTTTCGAAGGTCCTGTAACTTTTATGTTATTATGGTTTTTATTTAGAAAAATCAAAAAATACGATGGATTTATTTTTGGTGCATATATAATGCTTTATGCTTTTTTCAGATTCTTTATTGAATATTTAAGAGAGCCAGACAAAGAACTTGGATTTATAATAAATTACAAGCCAATTAAAAATCTATCCGACTTTTCTTTTTTAAACATATCAATGGGACAAATACTTTCACTAACACTAATGTTTTCAGGCTTGATCTGGATAATAGTCACTAAAAAAATCGCAGTTAAAAAAATAAAAAATAATACTAATTTAAAATACAAAAATTAAAATAAGAGCAAACCAATAAAATGAAAGGGGTTAATAATTATCAAAATATAAATTCTGTTGTAATTTCTAAAAACGAAATTGATATTAAAGACCTTATAAAGCTCAAATCTATTTTCAACTTAATTCAAATCGTAAAATCTGAAAAAGCTTTATATAGTGAATATGTAAAACAAAATAATATTAAGTTCGCTATTATTTATAATTATGAAAAACCAATAGATTTTTCAATAAATATCGCAAATGAATTAAAAAATACAAACAAAATCCATTCTATCATAATTAGTAATGAAAAATTTGATGAGGAATATTTAAAACTTAATCACATAGAAATAATAAAAGATATAAGCGAATTAGAATATAAGCAAAGCTTGATACACCAAAAAAAAATATTTTGTGATAACAAAAATACAACTCTAGATTTCTTCTTAAATTTATCTGAACTCATAAAAGAAATAGTAATTATTACAAACATAGAAAATGAAATTATTTATATCAACGAAAAAGGAAGCAAAGATCTTAATCTTCCAATGACAACCTCTGGAAATACAATCAAAGTAACCGACATAGATATTAGAGATTGGGAAAAGTTGAAAAAAATAGATTTAAGTCATCATACAAATTCTATTCCTGAATTTAAAAACATATTAATAACCGATTGTCTTTTAACTTTAAAAAATAATAAAAAATTAAATGTAGATATATTTATTAGCACAATTGCTCAAAACAATATTGATAAATTAATAACAATCAAAGAAATACCAAACACTAATGAAATAGAAAACTATAAATACCTAGAAATTATTGATTCACAAGATGAGATGCAGAATATCAAAGAAATTGAAAAATTACTAGTAAACCAAATGGGTACTTACAAAAAAAACAGAATATACTTGCTTAATTTAGACCTATCCTTAACAACAGAATATGAATACAAAGAAGACAAAGAAAAACTTCACATAAAAATACTTAAAATAATGTATTCAAAAATAATGTCGTTGTATTCTGAATACATCTTTAAGTTAAAAAATAACAATTTAATAGTAATTATATGCACAAGTGGCGGTGAAAAACGAATAATCTCAATTGCAAAAAAAATAAAAAAAACAATTACGTTAGCATTAAAAAAAGAAGGTATTATTATATTTGAATTCAATATCGGAATAATAGAAGTAAATTTAAAAGAAAACTTAGAAATTAAAATCCCTAAATTAATGATGGCTACAAAAATATCATCTGAATACAAAGAATCTAGTCCTATTGTGTACAAAGAAGAACTTCCAGAAGCAGTAATTTTAAAAAATCAAAATAAAATTTTTCAATATATACTCAAAGCAATAAAAAATGATTTTTTTACTCTTTATTACCAAAAAATAACTCCTCTTAAAAAGAACTTAAAACCTAAAATAGAAATCTTGACAAGACTTTTTGACCATATGGGGAAACCAATACCAAACGATCAAATTTTCAGCTTAATAGATAAATATAATTTAACCGTTGAAGTTGATAAATTGATAGTTAAAAAGGCTTTAAGAGAATACAAAAGCTTTGTATCAAAAAATGGAGTTCACATTTTTTCAATTAACATATCTCCTTACTCACTAAAATCTCAAAACTTTCGAATCTTTTTAAAAGATACTTTATTGAAAAGTCAAATCCCACTTCAAAATATATGCTTAGAAATAACAGAAACTGGAATTCTTGAAAATTTTGAAATAATAAATAAATATTTCCAAGAATTAAAAGGTTTTGGAATCAAGCTTGCACTTGATGATTTTGGAAGCGGCCATACATCACTCTCATATATAAAAACACTGCCAATAGACTTGCTTAAAATAGACGGATCTTTTATAAAAGCAATAAACTCTAGCGAAATAGATTTTGTAATAATAAAATCCATTAAAAAAATAGCAGATACAAAAAATATAAAAATTATTGCCGAATTTGTATATAACGAAGAAATACTAAAAAAAATAAATGAACTAGAAATAGACTATGGACAAGGATTCTTATGGCACAAACCAGAACCAATATAAATTCTAAAAAACAATAAAATCTAAAAATGGTACTATGATTAAATTTGTTAATTTTTATTAAATTTCAATAAAAATTATTTTGCATTGGAAAAGGAATAAAATTAATGGGGAAAAAAATAGCATTAATTGCACACGACAAAAAAAAAGACGATTTGGTAAATTTTGTAAAACAAAACCATCTCTTCTTATCCAAATTCAAGCTTATTGCAACAGGAACAACAGGATCCAGAATTCAACAAGCTACAGATCTTGAGATTATTAAATACAAATCAGGACCTATGGGGGGAGATCAGCAAATTGGGGCTGAAGTAGCTGAAGGGAATATCTTAGCTATATTCTTTTTTAGAGATCCACTAACAAGCCAGCCTCATGAACCAGACGTATCTGCTCTTATTAGACTTTGTGATGTACATAAAATACCACTTGCAACCAACGTAAAAACAGCAGAAATTTTAATAAAAGGGCTTGAGAGCTTGATTTCAAAATAGGCTTTAATTTTAAATTAAAGCCTAAATTCAAAAATATAAATTAATTCATCATCATAGGTGAAATTTTTACAACACCATCAATAATATAATTAACAGATTTAAGAAAAGTCTTGGCATCTGGATTGCTCTCATCTACTGTAACTTCTAATTTTGAATTTTTAATATCAAGATCTCTAAAAGTACCAATAAGATCGCTTTTTGCACCATGTAAATTGCTATTTATAATCTTTGTAAAATCAGAGGTAATCCCAACAAAAATAAAAGCTTCTTTGCCAGAGATACTAATTGGAGCTTCTCCTGCATATATATTGTCATAAAAATAAACTATTAACTTTGCATCCTTCTTTGAAGGTATTGTTTCAAAATATCCATCTTTTTCAGAAAAATAAAAAACCTTTATATTTTTCCCCAAACTTTTTCGATCATTTTTTGAATGAACTACTCCCATAGCATGAAAAATATGCCCAATGGTGTGTTCATCTATTTTAGAGGCCTCATTAAGCTCAGAAGGATTGTCAACTTCTTGCTCTTCAACATACTCACTTGAGCTGTCTTTTGAAGTACACCCAATTATTAAAAATAATAAAAAACCTATTAAATAGTTTTTAAAAAAACCATTCTTATACATAAAAATTCTCCCTTATGATTTATTTATCATATTAAAAATTAAAGGTAAGTTTACAATAAATAATTTATTTTGTACACACTTTAAAAACAATTAAATGTTAGAATAAAATAGGAGGACTTAGTAATGAAAAAACAAAATCCATGGATATCTTTAAACGAAGAAGAAAAAAATCAAATTTTCAATTTTTCTGAAAATTATAAAAAATTTATAAGTAAATTTAAAACAGAAAGAGAAGTTATAGCCTATGCTCTCGATAAAGCTAAAAAAAGAGGGTTTTTTAACGCTGAGGAGAAAAAAAATCTAATACCAGGCGATAAAATTTTTTATACCTGTAGAGACAAATCTGCTGCTTTTGCTATTATTGGTAAAAATCCTATTGAAAATGGAATAAATTTCATTGTTTCTCACACAGATTCACCAAGGCTTGATGCAAAACCTTCTCCAATCTCTGAAGAAAATGAACTTGCATTTCTTAAAACCAACTATTATGGGGGAATAAAAAAATATCAGTGGCTATCTACTCCCCTTTCAATAAGAGGTGTGGCATTCTTAAAAAATGGAGAAAAAGTTGAAATCAATATTGGCGACAATGAAAATGATCCTGTATTTATAATTCCCGACATTTTGCCTCATCTTGACAGAAAAATACAAAGAAACAAAAAATCCGATGAAATTATTGAAGGAGAAAATCTAAAAATTTTAATTGGAAGTCTACCAATTGACACAAAAGAAAAAAATAAAGTTAAATTGGCAATTCTTCATCTCATAAAAGAAAAATACAAAATAGAAGAAGAGGATTTCGTGTCATCAGAAATTGAAATAGTACCAGCAGGAACAGCAAAAGACATTGGATTTGACAGAGCTTTAATTGGTGCTTATGGACAAGATGACAAAATTTGTGTTTATACCTCATTAGAATCTATATTTGATCTTGAAGAGATCCCAAACAAAACTGCTATTTGCTTTCTTGTAGATAAAGAAGAAATTGGTTCAACAGGTTCAACTGGACTAGATTCAAGATATCTTGAATATTTTGTTTCTGACATAATATTTAAAATTAAAAATTCAGAATACAACAACCTTCATGTTCAAAAAGCTTTATGGAATTCAAAAAGCATTTCTGCTGATGTTTGCGCAGCAATAAATCCACTATTCAGCTCAGTTCATGACGAACAGAATGCCCCCAAGCTTGGCTACGGTATACCCATAATGAAATATACAGGACATGGCGGAAAAAGTATGGCAAGCGATGCTGATGCTGAGCTTGTTTCTTACATTAGGCAATTATTAAATAAAAACAGCATTGCTTGGCAAGTAGCAACACTTGGAAAAGTAGAAGAAGGGGGAGGGGGAACTGTTGCCAAATTCTTAGCTAGCTATGGAATAAGAACAATAGATATGGGACCTGCTGTTATAAGCATGCATTCTCCAATGGAAATAACTTCTAAATTTGATTTATACAATGCTTACTTAGCATACAAAGCCTTCTACAAGGAATAAAATTACTATGGTGGATTTAGAAAAAACAAACAAAATCAAAGTAGCAGAGCATATTGTAGAATGTTTTGGGGGAATCAAAAACATTAAAAAAATAAACAAAGACATAACAAGAATAAAAATTTTAGTAGACAGCAATTCTTTGGTCAAAAGAGACGATCTAACAACAAATGAAAACATAATAGGAACTATTAAATCTAACGAACTTACAGAAATTGTAATGAATTTTGAAATAATTGAAGATGTTTATAACAAAATTTTATATATGATGAACGAACAAAAACAATAAAGCCTCTAAAGAGGCTTTATTTTATTGAATAGCATCTCTCATATAATCAAGTATAGATTCAGGTCCCAACTCTTTATTCAAAATTTTATATATAACACTTAACAAACTATTAGGATTTAGATCACGATTTGATTCTTTTAAAAGGACAAAAATTGATTTAGCAGCTAAAACTCCCTCTGGCAAATATCCAATTTTTTTAATATTGCTTATCAAATCGTCTATATTTGAAAACCTCTCTAAAACATTTTTGCTAACAATTTCACTTCCCAATCGTCTATTTCTTCCAAATATACTTCTACAAGTAACATCTAAATCTCCAGAACCAGCCAAAAATAACAGCGTTTCAACATTTCCTCTTCCAAGCTCAATTGCAATATTTCTCATATTATTCAAGGATATTGCAAACAAAAATGATTCTGTATTATTACCTATCAAATTAGGATAATTTAATTTATACTCATATAAAATTCCAAACGCAATTGCAAAAACATTTTTCAAAGATGCTGCTACTTGCACTCCAAAAACATCATTACTATAAAACATAGAAATTGGCGTTTTACGAAACAAATTGATAAACGAATATGCATTTTCTCTGTTATTGCTAGCCGCAACAAGCCCTGTTATCACACCAAGTCCAACCTCCTCAGCATGACTTGGACCAACAATGTAAGTAATTTCATCTTCATACCCTTGCATAACCTTCTCAGCAACTTCAACAACTGTCTGAGTTTTTCCATTAAAAGTAATAAATCCTTTTGTAAGTACTGCTAATTTTGGCCTTATCCCCAAAGAATAAAAAAACTGGTCCAATTTTTTTAAAATATCAACAGTAAAAAGAGAAGGCGTTGCAATGAAAATATAATCAGACATTGATACAACTTCAAATAAATCTGAACTTGCAACTAAATTTTTTGGCAATTTGATTTCCTTTAAATACTTGTCATTAACATTATTATTATTAATACTATCCTTAACATCTTCTTCAAAAGACCATAAAAAAATATTAAAATCAAATTTATCTGCCAAAGACTTTGCAATAGCTGTTCCCCAAGCGCCTGCCCCTATTATTGATATCTTCATAAATACTCCCATAACCTTACAAAAACTTATATTTTATTGTTTCATCTAAATAGATTTTTATTTTACCAGAATTTTCAATTTTCTTAAAAAGAATTTCATCTATTAAAACCTTCCCTACTTCTTTGAATATAAACTTTTTAACACTTTTTAATCCATAACCCTTTCCATAAATCTTTTCTCGAATATAATCAACAACACTTTTTTCAAAAAAAACATCAAATTTTCTATCTCTCAATATCTTTGCAAAACTACCAAGTTCATTAAAAATCACTTTTTCAAAATTTACCTCATCAATAGATTGAAAAACAAACACATGATCTATTAACTCTAAAAATTCATTAGGAAATCTCTTCTCTAATACAAGATTAAAATCATCTCCCATTCTCATTCTATTTTTAAAACCAATACTATTAAGTTCTTTGTTCTCAACATTAATACCTATCACTATTAAACTTTCTGATAAACTTGCCTTTTTACCAAGACCATCAAAAATTCTACCTGTTTTAAACCCTTCCAAAAAAAAATTTAAAACCCTTTTATTACATTTATCAAAATCTGATAGAAAAATTATAGAATTAGTAGATTTATTCAAAAATTTGAAAAATCGAGCAGATTCATAGTGACCATCATTATTTAAAACAGGACCAATCAATCTATCAAGAGAACTAAAATCACTATACTCGCCCATATTAATATTAAATTTTGGAATTTTAAACTCTTCTGACAAAATATCTGTCAACTTACCCTTACCCACTCCAGAAGAACCAACAAAAGCAAATATTCCAATAGTACTTCTGTTAGCAAGCAAATTAAATTTTAATAGCTTGATATTTAACATCAAATCAAATACCAAACTATCGTGCACAATGAGTTCTTTTTTTATTCTATTTTCTAAATTAATTAGCAATTCACTATCATACTCTTCAAAATTAAAAATATTAGAGCCAACAACAGATTTAATCAAATCACAAACATCATCTTTTGTTATGCTTCTTTTTATGTTTTCGAGCTTAAATTTAGAACCTAGTTCATCTAAAATATCAAAAGCCTTATCTGGAAGAAACCTATCTTTAATATATTTTTGAGACATAGTAATGCAAGCTTGTATTGCCTCGTCTGTATATTCCACATTATGATATCTCTCATAATCTTTTTTAATCTCCTGCAAAATATTATAAGTGTCGTCAAAACCGGGCTCTTTAAGCTCTATGCTTTGAAACCTTCTCATTAAAGCCTTATCTTTTAAAAAAAATTTTCTATATTCATATTCTGTAGTAGCTCCAATAAATTTGATTTTTCCTAAAGTAAGAATAGGCTTTAACAAATTAGAAACATCCATACTACCAAATGAAGTAGCTCCTGCCCCTACTATCATATGGATTTCATCAATAAAAAGCATAACTTTTTTTCTTGAATTTAAAAAATCTAAAACCCTATTTATTCTACTCTCAAGATCTCCCCTGTATTTGGTACCCGAAATAAGTCTGCCAATATCAAGAGAATAGATTTCATACCCTATTAAATCCTTTGGAACATTTTCTATTTTTATCTTATATGCAAGACCTTGGATTAATATTGTTTTTCCAACACCAGGTTCTCCAAATAAAATAGGATTACTTTTATGTTTCCTAAGTATTACTTGAATTAACCGAGATAATTCTCTATTTCTACCAATCAAAGGATTGTGCTTTAAATTCAAATCCAAAGCATCAATAACGTTTGTTAAAAAATTACCAATAGAGTTTTTATTTTCTAAGAAAATATTATTTTGATCCAGTTTATCACGATTATCATCAAAAATATGAAAGCCTCCTTTACTTTTTAGCGAATTATTATGAATATATTCTGCAATCAATTCACTATCACGACCTGAATCAGAATTAGTATTTATTCCCAAATAATCATGAACTTCAATAAGTTTATCAAAAATAGTTAAATTAAAGCCTGAGTTAAGCAAAGCATCTAAAATGCTATTTTTTCTTTTTTTGACAAGAACCCACAATAAATCTTTTTCTTGTATTTTATAAGGCTTTTTATAAAAAAAAAGAGTGCTGATTATATCATCATATAAATAATCCATACTAGAAACATACTCTAAGATATAATCACCTCTTAAAGGAAGCTTACTAAAAAATTCTTCTAGCTGTTTATTAAGTTTATAAAAGTCAATTGCACACAAATTTAATAGTTCTTTAACCTTATCGCTTTTAATCAGTCCATAAAAAATGTGTTCTTCAGTAAAAACAAGATGCTTAGATTCCATGAAAAACAAAAATACATTAAAAAATAAACAATTTAAAGATCTTCTATCATACATTCAAAATCAACTATAAAACAATTCGTAAAAATTTTTTTTTACCTACTCTTAGCTCAATTTCATTGTTATTAAAATCCTTTCCAATAAGACAATGATTCTGATTTTCTATCCTTTTACCATTAATATATACCCCTCCAGAATTAATTAATCTTCTGCCTTCTGACTTGCTAGACACAATTTTTGAATCTAGCATTAAATCAATCAACAATACTCCTTCTTCTAAACCAGAAAAACTAAATTTAAAAAAAGGAATATTGCTTCTATCTCCGCTCCCTCTAAATGCTGCAAAGGCCGCCGCTTGAGCTTTTAAAGCTTCTACTTCTCCATGAACAATTTTGGTTACCTCAAAAGCCAAAATCTCTTTGGCTTTATTCAAAGCATTACCCTTAAAATTTGAAATTAACTCAATCTCATCTTCTTCTAAAAAAGTAAAAAGGTATAAAAAAGTTTTTACATCAGAATCTGAAGTATTTCTAAAATACTGATAAAAATCATAGATACTGTAAAGATTAGAATCAAGATAAACAGCACCTTTTTCTGATTTGCCCATCTTTTTCCCATCACTTCTTGTAATCAATGGGAACGTAAGCCCAAAAGCTTCTATTCCAAATTTTCTTCTAAGCAAATCGACACCCGAGATGATATTCCCCCATTGATCATCACCACCAATTTGAAGTCGACAATTTTTCATTTTATTAAGCATATAATAATCATAAGACTGTAAAAGCTGATAATTAAACTCAATAAATGAAAGTCCAAAATCTAGCCTTCTTTTATAAGTTTCAAAGCTCAACATACGATTAACAGAAAAATGAACGCCAATGTCTCTTAAAAATTCAATATAATTGAGATTATCTAACCAATTTGAATTGTTAATAAAACATCTTGAACTAAAATTTGTAATTCTTTGAAGTTGATTTTTTATCGACAAAGCATTATTGTTAATCTCTTCTGAGGATAAAATCTTTCTCATTTCACTTTTCCCAGAAGGATCACCTATTTTAGCTGTAGAATCTCCAATCAAAACAATTGGTATGTGGCCATATTTTCCAAGATGCATCATTGCTAAAAAAGGAATCAAATGACCAATATGAAGAGAACTAGATGTTGCGTCAACTCCTGCATAAAAAACTATTTTTTCTCTATCCATTAAATCACTTAAAACTTTTAAAGATGTGCATTGCTTTAAAAATCCACGCTTATGTAAAATACTCAAAGCAAGATTCATTTATTAAAATCCTCTTTGTAATTTAAAATCTCTGTTTTAATGTATGAATATAAATCATTAATAAAAATTCTCTTCTGAGTCATATTATTTCTCTCTCTAACCGTAACTGTTTCATCTTCGATAGTATTGTAATCTACTGTTACACAATAAGGAGTCCCTATTTCGTCTTGGCGTCTATACCTTTTGCCTATTGTTCCACCATCGTCGTAAAATATATGAAAATCATCACAAAGTTCTATATAAATCCTTCTAGCAATCTCTACAAGCTCAGCTTTTTTTACAAGAGGGAATATCGCAATCTTATAAGGAGCCAACTTGGGATGCAATCGAAGAACAATACGCTTATCTCCATCTGAAAGATTCTCCTCAGAATAAGCATCACAAAGGGTCATTAGAACAGACCTTGTAAGCCCAACAGAAGTTTCAATAACATAAGGCACATATCTTTCTTTTGTCAATAAATCATGATACTCAAATATTTTAGGTTTGTTAGAAAATTTAGAATGCTGAGTTAAATCATAATTACCCCTGTTATGAATACCTTCTACTTCTTGAAATCCAAACGGAAATTCATATTCAATATCAAATGCAGATTTTGCATAATGAGCAAGTTGAGTTGAGTCATGAGCCTTAAATCTTAATCTATCAGGCCTAATCTTAAGAGTTTCTACAAAAAAATTCATTCTATTTTGCTTCCAATAACAAAACCATTCATCTATTTGTTTAGGATGAACAAAAAATTGCATTTCCATTTGTTCAAATTCACAAGTTCTAAATATAAAATTTTTCGTAACTATCTCATTTCTAAACGCTTTACCAACCTGAGCAATACCAAAAGGAACCTTAAGTCTTGAAGAATCCAAAACATTCCTAAAATTAACGAAAATTCCTTGTGCTGTTTCGGGTCTTAAATAAATTTCACTAGAACTACCCTCTACTACCCCAATATGAGTCTCAAACATTAAATTAAAACTTCTTGGAGAGGTAAAATTATTCCCAACTTTGCAATTCGGACAATTTTTTGACAAATCAACAAAATCTGACCTAAATCTACCTTTGCAATCTTTGCAATCAACCATAGAATCTGAAAAACCATCAACATGCCCTGATGCTTTCCAAATTTCAGGTCGCATAAAAATCGCACTATCTAAACCCACAATATTTTCATGCAAATACACCATGCTTTTCCACCACTCTCTTTTTATATTTTCCTTAAGTTCAACTCCCAAAGGACCATAATCCCAGGCTCCAGAAAGGCCTCCGTAAACCTCTGAAGACTGAAATACAAATCCTTTTCTTTTTGCAAGAGAAATAATATCTTCCATTCTAACCATAAAAATATCCTTAATAGCTATACATTTATTCTTAAAAATTCCTGTGCTAATTTTATTCTTTTAAAAACTTCAGACTTACCTATCAATTTTAAAGAATCAAAAAGCGGCGGAGAAACTTTGCTGCCAAGCACTGCAATTCTAATAGGAAGAAGAATTTCTCCCAATTTAAAACCATTTTTCTCAGCAAAATCGTAAAAAATTTTATCATTTTCTTCTGACGACCTTTTTTCAAATCCCTCTAAAATAGGCTTTATTAATTCTAAAATAGAATAAACATCATTAGCTGTTTTTTTCTTACCCAAAAACTCATCTAAATTCCAAGATTTAATGTCCTCATAAAAAAATTTAGCCATGTTTAAAGCATCACTTAACTTTTTAATTCTACTCTTTATAAGAGGAACTAATAATTTTAATTTTTGAACCTCTTCTAAAGTACCAAGCTTAGAAACATATCCTTTTTTTTGAAAAAAAGGAAGCAAAAGATTAAACAAATCTTCATCCTTCTTTTCTCTAATATAGTGACTATTGAAAAAATCCAACTTATGATAATCAAAAATCGCAGGAGATTTATTAATCCTTTCAATTAAAAAAAATTGCTCAAGGTCCTTTTTTGAAAAAAATTCTCTCTTATCATCATAAGACCACCCAAGCAAAGTAACATAATTAATAATAGCTTCTGGGAGATACCCATCTTCAATAAATTGCCTTAAAGCTGTTGATCCATGCCTTTTACTTAATTTTTGACCATCATTTCCCATAACCATTGGAAGGTGACAATAAATAGGCAAATCCCATTTAAAAGCCTTGTAAAGAAGCACATGTAATGGACCTGAAGAGACCCATTCTTGGGCCCTTAAAACATGAGTAATTTTCATTAAATAATCATCAATAACATTCGCAAGATGATAAGTCGGAAGTCCGTCTGACTTGAGAATAACAGGATCAGGACTAATATCTTTATTCGCCCATGTAATCTTGCCAAGCAAAATATCATCAAAGCTAGTCTCTCCTTCTAAAGGAATTTTAAATCTGACAACAGGTGCAATTTTTTGAGTTAGTAAATTTTCAACTTCACTATCACTTAAATTCCTACAATGCCTATCATATCCAGGCGGCATCTTATTAATATTTTGAATTTTCTTAATCCTTTCCAACCTTTCAGGACTACAATAACAATAATAAGCGCGCCCAGATTCAATTAAATCTTTAGCATATCGCTTATATATCACACTTCTTTGAGACTGAACATAAGGAGCATAATCACCCCCCACAACAGGACCTTCATCGAAAGAAATACCAAGCCACTTAAGACTTGAATAAAGATCATTTTCAGCTTCTGGAGAATATCTACTCTGATCTGTATCCTCAATTCTAAGTAAAAATTTACCCCCACAAGACTTTGCAAAAAAATAATTAAACAAAGCTGTTCTAATCCCACCAATATGTTGCAAACCCGTTGGAGAAGGCGCATAACGAACTCTTATACTCAAAACTCAACCTCTTCAATAAAAAATATCTTTTTTAGAAAAATCATAAATATAATAAAAAACAACAAAAAATAAATTCGAACGAAGCAACCTTGTATGCTTAGAATCTATCCTATTTTTAAATTTATAATATCGATTTCTAATCTTAATTTTTTTACTTTCAAGCAAATCAAAAGACATTTTCGATTTTTGCAATAAATAATAAAAATAAATAGTAAAAATATCATTTTTTAAAAAAAACTTATCTAAAAGATTTACCAAATCTTTTAGTTTTAAGTGCTCTTCAAAAGACAACATGCTAAGAGCCTCACAATATTTCACCCACTTATTTCTACTGCCCTTGTAATTTAAAATCAAACTAAAAGCCTTTTCTTTTTCTCTAAAGCTAATAAGAACAGAATAAAGCTCTATTATCGTTTTATGTCCTAATCTATTGTCTTTTAAATAAAAATAAAGCTCATCAAGACTTTTCTTATCTTGTTTTATTAAAATAAATCTAAGAAGAATAGATATTTCGAAAATACTTTTAAGCTTCTTACGAATCATTTTAAGCTTTAAAAAAGTAAATGTGTCTTCTATTCCATTTAAAATAAAATACAACCTGGAAGAAAAATATTGAGAATAAATAATATTAAAAACAATAACTAATAAAAAATAGATTACAAAGAACTGATAATTAAACAAAATAAAGCTTAATTTCATTTGAAATCTTAAAATTACCAAAAAATAAATAAATAATCCAAGAAATATAATATTAAAACCTAAGCGTATTTTTTCTACCATAAAAATCTCTTCAAAAAAGCTTAATCCAAAAATTGAGATATAATAAATACATTATACTAATAGATGGACAATTAATAAATAATGTGATATACATGGTTAATAGAGCTTAATTTCAAGGAAATAAATGCAAAATTTTGAAAGCATTATCAAAAATATAAAAAATTTATCATATTTGATAGACAAAGAATTTTTAGTCTGGCCTGAAAATGCATTTATTGAAGACAAAAATATTGAGCTTATTGAAAAATGGGGCTTAAAATCATATATTAAAGAGAGAACAAATTTTTTCAGTGATGATTCTGTTAAAAAAGAATATGAAGAAATACATAAAAAATTTAACGAAGAGGCTATCTCTAGTTATCATGTAATAATAAGCAATTTAGAAGAAATTTATGAAAATTGCAAAAGAAATAAAAAAATCTACTACCAAGATATTACGCCTACTGTAAAAAAAGTAATAGAGTTTTATAAGAAACACAAAAAAATTTTTATCAAATATTTTAGAATTCCCAAGCTTACTGCAGCCTATCATATCATCCATTCAGTAAATACAGCAATCTTAACAGTAGCCCTTGGCAATGAAATGGGATTAAACAATTACAAAACAGTAGAACTCTGTAGTGTTGCTCTTTTACATAAAATAGGATTTCTATTCATACCCTCAGAAATCAGTGAAAAAAAAGAAACATTAACTGATAAAGAATTAGAAATAATAAAAAAATATCCCATAATAAGTTATCAAGTAGCTTCAACAAGTAATTTGTCAAGATCAATATGTTTAACCCTTCTAACACATAAAGAAAATCTAGACGGAACAGGCTATCCTAAAGGGCTAACAAGTGAAAACATCAGCATAGAATCAAATATAATAGGCGCTGCTAGTGCATACTCTGCTATCATCCTAGATAAAACATACAGAAAATCTTTTAATTCTGGAGCATCTATTATTGAATTAATTAAAGATGCGGACAAAAAATTTGACAAAAGAGTTTTAAAGTTAATAATCAGCGCAATATCTTCTTGTCCTATAGACTTTATTGTAGAGCTTAATGACAATTCTATAGCCAAAATAATAGATATAGACGATTCTGATCCAAATCTCCCATATATAAACTACATAATAAAAAATGGAAAAGTTGTAGACAAAAATGAGCAATCTAACGTTCAATCCGTACCAAATACAGACACAGGAATAAAAAAAATATTAAATCAAAATGAAATAGAAATAATTAAAAATAAATATTCTTTAACAAAAAATATGTAAAAACACGTAAAAGGAGAAACAGCATGATTTTGATCATATCAGCTATGCAAGAAGAATCAGAAGAAATAAATAAAATGATTGATAATAAAGAAGAAGTTGTATTAAACAGCTGCTTAGAAAATAAAAGAATTTATAAAGGGAAAATTTCGGGAAAAGATGTAATATCTTTAACTACAGGAATTGGAAAAGTTAACGCAGCAACTTGGAGTAGTCAAATTATATCTAAATACAAAATTACTCATATAATAAATTCTGGAAGTTCTGGTGGAATAAAAGAAAACTCTAACCTTAAAATATCAGATATCATAGTATCCTCAGAAGCAGCATACTATGACTTTGATTTAACCAAATTTGGACATAAAATAGGACAAGTCCCTAATTTACCACAAAAGTTTAAAGCAGATGAAGATCTGTTGAAAAAAGTTGCCGATATTGTTGAAAGCAAGCTTTTAAACATCGATATCCATATTGGCTTAATACTAACAGGAGATCAATTTGTTGACAATGAAAAAAATCTTGAGACAATCAAAAAAAATTTCAAAGATGCTTTAGCTGTAGATATGGAAGGAGCCGCAATAGCTCAAGTAGCCCACATGTTTAAAATACCATTCATAATAATCCGTTCAATTTCTGATTTACCAAACAGTAAAGATAACCATATAGACTTTAATAAATTTTTACAAACATCATCAATAAACTCTAGCAAAATGACAAAGGAGCTTATTAGGCTAATATGAATAAAATAATAGCAGCTAACCAAACTTCAACTTCCGAAGCTGTATCTGAAGGGCATCCAGATAAAATTGCAGATCAAATTTCTGATGCTATTCTTGATGAAATACTAAAAATAGATAAAAATGCACAAGTAGCTTGCGAGGTCATAATTGCACAAAATTTAGTAGTAATAGCAGGAGAAATAAATAGTCCTGTAAAAAAAAATATAGATATAAAAGAAATTGCTAAAAACATCATTAAAGACATAGGCTATACAAATATTGATTATGGACTTGATTACAAAACAATAACGGTAATAGACGTTATTGGCAATCAATCAAGCGACATTATAAGCGCAATTAAAAAAAAAGGATCTACTACCCTTGGAGCCGGTGATCAGGGAATAATATTTGGATATGCCTGCGATGAAACAAAAAATTTTCTACCTGCTCCTTACGAACTTGCCAACTCAATTCTAAAAAAAGCTAGCAATCTTAGAAAATCAGGAGCAATAGAATGGTTGAGACCCGACTCAAAATCTCAAGTTACAATAGAATATGATAAAAACAGAAAACCTGTAAAGATAAAAAATATTATAGTCTCTCACCAGCACCATCCAAACATCTCCCAAAAGCTAATAAGACAAACAATAATTGAAGAAATTATTAAGCCTACCATTCAAGACAAATCAATGCTTGATGAAAATACTACTTATTACATTAATCCTTCTGGAAATTTTGTAATTGGAGGGCCTACTGGAGACACGGGCCTTACAGGAAGAAAAATTATTGCTGATAGTTATGGAGGATTTGCAAGACACGGGGGAGGAGCATATAGCGGAAAAGACGCCACAAAAGTAGATAGATCGGCCGCCTACATGGCAAGATATATTGCAAAAAATATGGTAGCAGCCGGGATTTCTAAAGAATTTGAACTACAGCTTGCATATGCAATCGGAATTGAAAACCCAATATCTATTCAAATAACTGCAGGAATAAACGATCCCAAATATGCAAACAAAATACTAAATTTCATTATCAATAACTTTGATTTAACTCCCAATGGTATAATTGAAAAATTAAAACTAAAACAACCCATATATCTTAAAACTTGCACTTACGGCCATTTTGGAAAAAATGAATTTGAGTGGGAAAAACTAGATTTTGTAAAAAAAATACAAACGGTACTAAAAAAATGAAAAAAATAACAAGCTTTACAGTAGATCATGCAAAATTAAAACCTGGAATATATGTCTCAAGAAAAGATATCTTTGAAAATGTAATATTTACTACAATAGACATTAGAATCAAAGCTCCTAACATTGAACCAATCATCGAAAACGCGGCAATACACACAATAGAGCACATAGGAGCAACTTTACTTAGAAATAATGAAGTTTGGGCTGAAAAAATAGTATATTTTGGTCCAATGGGCTGCAGAACTGGTTTTTACTTAGTGATTTTTGGAAACTATGAAAGCGAAGATCTTGTTGACTTAATATCATGGCTTTTTTCCGAAATTATAAACTTTTCAGAACCTATTCCAGGTGCAAGCCACAAAGAATGTGGAAATTACAAAGAACACAACCTTGATATGGCTAAATATGAATCTGCTAAATACTTACAAATATTAAACAATATTAAAGAAGAAAATCTAAAATATCCCTAGATCATAAAATTTACAAAATAGAAAGTATCTCTTTGTCATTTTCTGTTGCTACATCAAACTGAAAAATAAAGCCTAGAGTTACTTTATGCATCTGATTTAAAAGTAAAAGCCTGTTGTAAAAAATTGGAGAAGCTGAATATTCCAAAAAGATAAACTCTATATTAATTCTAGCTCCAATATCTACACCAAAAAAAACATTATTCAGCAATGTCCAACCATTTGAATCTATGAAATAAGTTTTTGCCCCAATATATGAAAATTTTAAGCCTGTAAAAAAGATTAAACTAAACATTGGGGTATAGGGTAAAAAGAAATAATTGCCATACATTCTCACTGAAACTGAAACATCTTTTACTATAAAATAATTTGAAGGATACTTCCAATATGTTTGATTATCCAACATAAACATAATCTCTTTAGCATAAGAAGTATAGCTTGGCAAAAATTTAATATCTAAATTAAATTCTCCACCAAATGCAAAATTTTGAGAAACATTAACACCAAGACCACTAAAAAATTGATACTTGAGTCTTTCATAAAAAAATAAATCTTTAGTGAAATTATCAACTCCAACTCCAACTCCATTGTATACATTAAGATAGCCAGGAACTCCTGAATAAATTTTTAATACACTAAACATAAAAACAAAAAAGAAAAAAAAGTTTCTTCTCATAAAAAATCCCTTTTGGCTAAATAAACTTAAATGTTCATACTTATTTGAATAGACAACTGTTTAAATTTTTCAACTTCAAGGTTAAGCTTGTCACTTCTTTTAAAAACAAAACCATCATTTTTAAATCTTGGAATTACATGAAAATGGGTATGAAAAACCTCTTGCCCAGCATCAGCCCCTAAAGAAGAATGAATATTTATTCCGCTACAAATGCTTAAATTCATTTTTTTTAAAGCATTTGAAATTTTTTTACAGACTTTTAAAACTCTCTGATTAAATTTATCATCCATGCTCAATAAATTCTCGCTATGCTCTTTAGGAATAACAAGAGTATGACCAACGCTTAAAGGATTAATATCTAAGAATGCTAAAACTAAATCATCCTCATAAACTTTATAACAAGGAAGCTCTTTCTTTATTATTTTACAAAAAATACAATTATACATTAAAAATATCCTATTATAAAAAAATAGAAATTAACATATTTAAATGAAATTCAAACAGCATAACTAACCAAAACCCATTTTGCTATATTAAAATAAGCTATCAAAGTAATAGCATCTGCAATCGTAGTAATCAAAGGACCTGCCATAAGTGCCGGATCCAATTTAAAAATTTTAGCAACAATGGGTAAAAGACCTCCCAATATCTTTGCTACTGTCAAACTTACCATCAAGCAAGCTGAAACTACAAAAGCTATTTTCAGTTTATCAGAATGTTGTGGAGCCACAAAAAATACAATTCTTAAAAAATTAACACTAGCAAGAATTGCTCCCACAAGAATACTAACACATATTTCCTTTAAAAAAACTTTAAAAAAATCTTTTATTTTGACAGTACCAAGAGCAAGTTCACGAATTATTAATGCGGATGCCTGAGAACCAGCATTACCTGAAGTGTCCATTAAAAGGGGAATAAAACTAGCCAAAATTACTAAAGACAACATTAAATTTTGATAACTTGAAATTATTGTTGCTGTAAAAGTAGAAGATACCATAAGAACTAAAAGCCAAATTATCCTATTTTTAGTCATAACCAAAATAGACGTATCAAGATACGATGTATCCAAAGGTTTAACAGCAGCAATCATTTGAAAATCTTCAGTATTCACAGATTGAATAACCTCTAAAATATCATCAATAATAATGACCCCTATCATTCTTCCTTCATTATCAACAACAGGAACACTAGTAATATCATACTTTTGAAAAAGAAGCGCAACATCTTCTTTCTCATCGTTAACCCTTACAATATAAAATCCACTATTTCTCATTATTGATGAAAGAATAACGTCATCTTTAGCTAATATTAAATCCTCAATTTTTATAACTCCTTTTAAATGCTTTTCATCATCTGTAATATAATAAGTGTAAATATCTTCTTTGGTTTTAGCCACTCTTCTAATATAGTCAAGAGCTTGCCCAACAGTATAATCTTCTTTAAGCTCAACATACTCAATTGTTACAATTGAACCGGCAGAATCATCACTGTAAGACAAAAATTTATTAATAATCTCTCTATTCTCTTCTGTAGAACTTGCTAAAAATCTCTGAACAACATTTGCAGGAACTTCTTCTAAAAGATCAATAACATCATCAAGATTTAGCTCATCAATCATTTCGCTTATTTCTTTATTTGTAAAAGAATTTGCTAATTTGTTTTTCGTAGATTGGTCAAAATTAGAAAAAGTTTCAACTGCTATTTTCTTGGGTAAAAATCTGTAGAGTAAAATCAATTCAGACCCATTAAGTCTTTTAAGAGCCTCAGAAATATCAAAAGAATCGTGCTTTAAAAATTTTTCTTTAATTTTAGAATAACTCTTCTGTTTAAGAAAAATTCTCAATTCATCAATATCTATCATTAAAAGGCCTCCAAAAGTTTAAATTTTACAAGACATTTAATGAATCTAATTCATCAAAGCTTATCTAACAACATAGAACATCTTCCTGAAGGAATAGGAAGGGTTTTTTCTTTTTTATTTAATATATTTATTGTAAAATAATAAAGTTTCTCAGATTCCATTTTTATTTCCCAACCTCTTTTCCCTTTATTGCAAATTATTGTAGTTTGATTCTTTTTAAGAGATAAGCTTTCTATTCCCATAATCTCAAGAGTGGGTATATTCCAGTATACAGTTTTATCAGGCAAACTAATTGTAAGTCCAATAATATTTTCTATCATCAAACTAATGCTAAAAAGTGCAAGATAACAAATAAGATCTCTTTCTGTATAAGTTTTTTTATTAGAATCAAAATATGCAGGTCCTTCTTGCATAGGCTTATAAGCTTCCCAAATGTGGCCTTTAATTTTATTAAAAGGCATTAAAGTATCTAATATATAATATAAATGCCTTATAGTAAATTCTCTTGCAATATTTGCACGACCACAATATTCAAGACCTTTGATTACAAAAAAATTCATGTAAGTGTAAACTGAACCATAATACCCATTACCACATTCACTAAACCCCGGCTCACTCACAGAAAGCGTTGGAAAAGGATTTGGAGTACCAAAATGCTTATTACTTTTTAAGTAAAAAAGCATTCTCTCTATTCTGTCTTCACTGGGAATCTCAGAAAGCATTGGGAAAAAACCCACTATTGTCTTAATTTCAAGAATATTTTCATTAACATCAAGATCATAATAAAATCCATCTTTTTCACTCCACATTAAAGAATTAATTTTAGCCTTAAGAGAAAAAAATCGTTTTTTATATTCAAGCGACAAATTTTTATCATTTAGAATGTCTGCTAATTTAGAAATACAATATGCACTATGAACTTGTAATGAATTAAAATCTACAGGATAGTATGCATCTACTCTTGGAGAGTTTTTATAAAAAATTTTATTTACATCAATTGAATAAAGACCATTTCCCTTTAAAAATTTGCTCTCTATCCATTTATAATACTTATCAAGAATTGGCAAAACTTCAGAAATTCTCTTTTTATTCCCTGTTTTATGATATAAATTATATTCAGCCCACGCAAAAATAGGAAATCCAATATTCTCTTCATTCTCATCAAGATCAATAATAGTATTTTGATTGTCGTACCTAGCCCTGATTGCACCAGATTCTTCCTGCAATTGATAAAATTTATCAATTGCAGATGTAGATGAATATTCCCCATTGCTATAAACAAGAAAAAAGCTTGACATACAAGCTTGCATCTGATCTATATAATTACAATTTTCTGAATAATAATTTTTATCTTTTTTACTTTTATCAGAAACTTTTTGAAAAATAATCTTATCTTGAATCCAAGACAAACTTTTGTTATAAATATCAATAAAGTCTTGATCATAATAGTAAATTTTGGGAAACATTTTTTTATTCAATGCTAAAATCCTCTAAAACAATAGAAATATACTTCTACTTATTATAACACAATAAATGCAACATAATTAAAAAATTAAAAACTAGAAAATTAAAATCTTTTTATCTGGAAAGCCTACAGCTTTAATACTTGCTCTATAAAAATCTCATATCCTTCCTGATTATAAGGAACAACAATCTCTTTATTGATTATTTTCCTTTCAAGAACTCTTATGTACTCAAATTCATCTGCATTGGATAAACCAACAACACCCTCTCTTAATCCCATTTGAACAACCCTACCACCTTCCCAAACGCTATTATTCTCAAGATATTCACTAGTAATCAAGTATAACGCGTCACCAATGTTTTTAATAACAGAAGTAATAAAATTTTTAGGAGCAAGATGGGATTGATCTTGATCAGCTCCAATAACATAGTAACCATCGCCAAGTCCTTTTGCAGCCTCAATAACACCGACTCCTGTCAAACCGGCTGCAAAGTGAATTATATCTACTCCTTGAGAATACATTTTATCAGCCATCACTCTACCAATACCAATATCAGTAAACGAATTAGAGTATTCACTTACAATCTCTATACCTTTATTAGCATACTTTGCACCAGCTTCATAACCATAACGAAATGCATCTACTATGTCTCCTTTTACTCCTCCTATAAAACCTATTTTTCCAGAAACACTCTTTTTAGCCGCAATATAGCCAGCCAAAAAAGCGCCTTGCTCTATTCTAAAAACAACAGCAATCAAATTTTTAGGAATCCGCACATCACCACTATAAACAGGATCTATTATTCCGTAACTAATTTTTGGATTCTCTAACGGAACAGATAAAGAAACATCTGTAAGCATATACCCTACAAGCCAAATCAAATTTGAACCATTCATTTTTAAATTATCAAGATCTGAAACATAGCTAGAATAAACTCCAGAAGCAGCCTTAGAAAAAACTTTTTCAATTCTTTCTGGGAAATCCTTTTCCAAACGCAATAAAGCCTTATTAGCAGTCGAATTAAAAGATTCATCATCAAGAATACCATCTACCAACATAGATATCTTGATTTTACTCGAACTAGATTCTATTTCATTCTCATTAAAACAAGAAATAAATAAAATGCTGAAAATAAAAATTACAATTCCCATACAAAACGTTTCTCCATTTTTATCATTCAAACAAAATAAATATGTATTTTTAAATATTTAAAAATACAACATAGAAATTGATTCTTTATTTAAACAAATTCTTTAAGAAATTTTTCATAACTTTCTTTATTATATGGAACAATAAATTCTTCATTGATTATTTTGCTAGAAAGACTCTCAATTTCTTTTTCAAGCTCAAAGGAAATCATCTTGGGATTTCTTACAAATCCTACAACTCCTTCTTTAAGGCCATAATTTATTAATTTTCCACCTTCAAAAGTATTAGTTTTTAAGTAGTTAGATGTAAAAATATTTAAAGATCTGCCAACATCTTTGGTTGTAGATGTAATAATATTATCGGGAGCAAGATATGATTGGTCCTCATCAACTCCAATAATGTAATGTCCAGAACCAAGTTCTTTTGCAACTTCAATAGCCCCAATTCCCCCAAGACCTGCTGCATGATGAATAATATCCATTCCATCAGAATACATTTTAGTAGCAATACTTCTTCCAGCTTCAATGTCAAAAAAACTACCAATATACTGAATAGATACCTTTATATCCTTATTGGCATACTTAGCACCAGCTTCATACCCATACCTAAAGGCTCCTACTATTTCGCCTTCCATTCCCCCTAAAAACCCAATTTTACCTGTCTTAGAAATCTTTGCAGCAATATAACCTGTCAAAAACGCACCCTCTTGAGCTCTAAAAGTCATACCCACTAAATTTGCAGGAATAGGTTCATTAAAAGAAACAGGATCAATAATTGCATATTTCATCTCGGGATTTTGCAAAGAAACAGCCTTGGCCACATCACTAAATTTATATCCAATAAGCCAAATTAAATTTGAACCTGCATCCTTGAGACCTTCAAGATCAGATAAATAAGAATTTGTTGAAGACTCTTTTAAAACAAGATCGATATTAAACTCCTCTTTAACTTTTTTTGCACCATTAAAAGCACTCTCATTAAAAGATTTATCATCAAAAGTACCATCAATGATTAAAGATACCCTAGAAACTCCATTATCAAGGCTACCTTTGCCACTACATGATAAAAAAACGATACTTTCAAACAAAATCAACAACAATAATTTACCCATAATCTATTCTCCCTTTTAAAATCACAATTGCATTTACTTAGTTTATAACTTTGATTTAAATAAATCAAATGCATATTCACTATCAGGAACAATAATCTCTCCATTTATTATTTTATTTTCTAGATCAATAACTTCGTCAACCAACCTACTATTTAAAACATCAGGATCCTTAACAATTTCTATTACCCCTTCTTTTAAACCTCGATCAATAACAACTCCGCCTTTAAAAACACCATTTTTAATATAATCTGCCGAAACAGAATAAATAACCTTGCCAATATCTTTAAGTATTGAAGTAATAACATTTTGAGGCGCAATATATGATTGGTCTTGATTTAAACCAATAATATAATATTTAGATCCAAGTTCTTTAGCCGCATCATAAACTCCAAGACCAGTTATACCAGCTATTGGAAAAATAACACCTACTTTATCCTCTTTATACATAAACCTAGCCATTGCTTTACCTTTCTCTTTATCAAAATAAGAAGGTGCTTTTTTTGAAACTAATCTTAATTTGGGGTTGGCATAAAAAATTCCAGCCTTAAAACCAAACTTAAAATCATTTAAAGATTCACTTATAGGGCCTGTTAAAAATCCAATCTTTTCCCTTCTATTCATCTTGGCAGCAATATAGCCAGCTAAAAATGCGGCCTCTTCATTTCTAAACTTAATAGCCAAAGAATTCTTGGGAACTTGAATATCCCCATAATCAAAAGCATCTATAATCCCATAGCAAATATCTGGACGCTCATATGAAAGCTTAACCGATAAATCGGAGAATTGATATCCAACCAACCAAAAAAGATTTAAAGGACTCTTTTGAACCTCATAAGCATCCTCTACCATTGCCTCATTGACAGTAAGAAGTCTTTTTCCTTCAATAGGGTAAGGCCTTAAAGATTTAGTTATAAGCTTTACTCCAAAATCATCTCTAAGATTTATAACACCATCAAGAGCACTTTGATTATAGCCTTTATCGTAAAAACTACCATTAGCCAAAACACCTACAACAGCTTTATTAGAGTTAATAGACTTACTATTAGATTTAAAGCAAGCCAATATCAATAACGATGAAGCAATAAAAATAAAATTTTTAAACAAAATTAATCCTCTCCTTACAAAATTTATTTAAAAAATTCTAAATTTTAAAATATTAACTTTATTTTACTAACAAATATTATTTTATTCATTTATAAAATAATAACTTTAATAAACTACTTTACAAGTATGCCAGCCAATACATTTAATGTTAATAAAAATACAGTGGTAGAAAAAATAACTTTTCCCCACAGCACCATAATATCTAAATTTAAACCCTTTTGCAAGATAAATGTAATAATATATCTTGCAACGATTAAAAGACTCTCTACAATCTCTTTAAGGAATTTAAAACATTTTTACAAGTTAATTTTCTATTTGCGAAACAAAGTTGTCATAAGATACCTTATCATAAGGAACTCTAATTACACCATCGATTATACTTTTTCCAATTTTCAATGATTTATTATACACCTCAGAATAATTTGATTTTAAATTCTCATTTAAAATCAAACCAAGTCCATCTTCTTTAAGTCCAAGCAAGATGGTATCTCCCCCATTCCAAGCTCCAACTTCTAAATACTTTTTTGTTAAATCATAAATCAATGAATCAACCTTTTTTACAGCAGAAACAAGCACATTATTAGGAGCCAGATATGATTGATCCTGATCAACTCCAACAATATAATGATCGGGTCCTAATTCCTTTGCTGCCTCAATTACCCCTATACCAGAAAGCCCTGCAGCAGCAAATATAATATCAACTCCATCTCGATACATATTAGATGCCGTTGATCGACCAAGTCCAAAATCGCCAAATGTGCCAACATATTGAGAGATCACTTCAATATTAGAATCTGCATACTTAGCACCAGCTTCGTACCCATACATGAAAGATTCTAAAACTTTTCCCCTTACTCCCCCAATAAATCCAATCTTGCCGGTTTTAGAAGCTTTTGCCGCAAAATATCCTGCCAAAAAAGCCACCTCTTCAGATCTAAAATTAATATTAAGAAGATTTTTGGGTATTTTAATTTCATTATAAACCCCTTCTATGATTGCATAATTAACAGAAAAATTCTCGTCAGCTCTTTGCAAAATAACATCAGACAATCTAAATCCAACTCCCCAAATCAAGCTTGAGTTACCATCCTCTAAGTTTACAATATCTCCCAAATGAGAATTACCTGTAGATGATTTTTCAATTATATTTATATTAAAATCTCTTTTTAATTTTCTTAATGCCTTAGAAGAACTTTCATTAAATCCTTTATCATCAAAAGCACCATCAACTATAAGAGAAACAGTTTTTGACGCTGACTTACTATCATTAGAACCAGAACAGGCCACAATAAATAAAAAAATTAAAAAGCAATAAACTTTTTTTAACACAAAAATATCCTCCTTTGCTTTTAACAAATAATAAAAAAAATATCCCCAATAACGACATATATAAATAACAAAAAGACACCTTAAAAGGCGTCTTTTTACCATCTATAATGAGTAAAAGCTTTATTTGCTTCAGCCATTCTATGAGTGTCTTCTTTCTTCTTAAAAGCAGCCCCAGTAGAATTATATGCATTTAAAAGCTCGTTTGACAACTTTTCTTTCATAGACTTGCCACTAGATTTCCTAGCAGCAAAAATAATCCACTTCATAGCCAAAGCTTCTCTTCTTTCTTCTCTAACTTCAACAGGAACTTGGTATGTGGCACCCCCTACCCGCCTACTTCTTACCTCTACCAATGGCTTAATATTATCTAAAGCTTTATAAAAAACAGCCATCTTGTCGCTATCTTCAAGCTTCTCAGAAAGCAAGTCAATAGAACTATAAAGTATACTCTCGCTTATTGATTTTTTTCCATCATACATCATTCTGTTTGCAAACTTTGCAACAATCCTAGAATTATACCTGGTATCAATAAAAATTTTCTTTTTGATTTTTTTATTCTTTCTTGACATATCTAATATTAATCCACCTTTTAATTAAGCTTTAGGCTTTTTTGTTCCATACTTAGATCTACCCTTTTTCCTATTGTTAACACCAAGAGTATCTTTAGCTCCTCTAATAATATGGTATCTCACCCCAGGCAAGTCTTTAACCCGACCCCCTCTAATCAAAACTACAGAATGTTCTTGCAAATTATGACCAATTCCTGGAATATATGCTGTTACTTCAAATCCATTTGAAAGTCTAACACGAGCTACTTTTCTTAAAGCTGAATTAGGCTTTTTAGGAGTTACAGTCATTACACGTGTGCAAATTCCTCTTCTTTGAGGACAATTTTGAAGCGCAGGAGATGCGGTCTTCTCCGTTTGACTTTTTCTAGGCTTTCTAATTAACTGATTAATTGTAGGCATTTATCAACGCTCTCCTTTTCTTGAAATTATTAATAAAATGGTAGCAAATATATCACTTATTTTCAAGTTAAACTTCAGAATCGACATTTTCCCTAACTTTAATTTTTTTATAAAGACCCATACCAGTTCCAGTAGGAATTAAATGACCAATTACAACATTTTCTTTCAATCCTCTAAGATCATCTATTTTCCCAGCAATAGAAGCATCTGTTAGTACTTTTGTTGTCTCCTGGAAAGAAGCTGCAGAAATAAAAGAATCTATATTAAGAGATGTCTTAGTAACTCCTATAAGAATAGGACTTGCTATTGCTGGCTCACCGCCTTGTTCAATTACTTTTCTATTTTGCTCATAAAAAGCATGCTTATCTACCTTTTGCCCATAAACAAAATTAGTATCACCAACTGCCACAATCTTAACCTTTTTCATCATTTGTTTGATTATTACACCAATATGTTTGTCATTAATACTAACACCTTGTTTACGATAAACATCCTGAATTTCTGCCAAAAGAAACTCTTGCAAACTAATCCCACCTAAAATTTCAAGCACATCATGAGGATTAATCCTACCATCACAAAGCATATCTCCTGCTCTAACAACATCTCCATCTCTAACCAAAAGATGTTTGCCAGCTGGAATATAATGCTTATGCTCAACTCCATACTCATCTAAAATATTAATAAGTCTTTTACCTTTTTGAATTGATTTAAATTGAACAATGCCACTTACTTTAGCCATTTCAGTCAAATTTTTAGGTATTCTCGTTTCAAAAAGATCATTAACACGAGGCAATCCTCCTGTAATGTCTTGTGTTTTTTCAGAACCCTTGGAAAGTTTAGCAACAACATCCCCTATATTAATATTTTGACCATCTTCAACTTGAAGATAAGCATCCCCTGGCAATACATAAGATGCAACCTCCATACCACTACTATCAACGATAAAAATTCTCGGATCAAGAGATTCAAAAACATTGTCTGTAATTCTTTTCTCAACATTACCTGTTTCAGTATTTATTTCTTCTTTAAGAGTAGTTCCTAAAATAATATCCTTAAATTTAATTTTTCCCTTAACCTCTGCAATAATAGGTTCTGCAAATGGATCAAATGTGCCGATAACTTTCCCCGATTCAACATAATCGCCAACCCCAATTTCGAGCTTTGTACCAGCTTTCAAGACAACTTCTTGTTCTTCTGATACTATGAAAAAATTATCGTCTCTTAATTTAACATAACCAATATAAGAAGAGAAAATCTCCACACCATTTTTATTAACAAACAAAGGAATTCCTTTGATCACCCTTTGAGAATCTAAAACTTTAATTTCTTTTATGTTCTTGATTTTTTCATCATAAAAAACATTAATTATTTTTAAAGTTCCTTTCCTTGTAAAAAGAATTCCATTATCAACCTTAACATTAAAACCCTCTATTCCATTCAATATAAAGGCATTCTTTAAAGATATTTTATCATCCTCACTGCCAGCCTGAGCAACACCACCAATATGAAAAGTTCTCATGGTCAATTGAGTTCCTGGTTGCCCTATGGACTGAGCAGCAATTATTCCTACAGCCTCACCAATGTTAACAGGCTTGTTTTTTGAAAAGTCTCTCCCATAACATTTTTGACAAACACCGTGTTCAGCTTCACATGTTAAAACAGATCTAATAACAAGTTTTTCAATACCAATTTTTTCTAATAATTCTATTTTAGTTTCTGAGATTTCTTCATTTACGTCTAAAACAATCTCACCGGTAATTGGATTTTTTATTCTTTCAATAGAATAACTCCCAACAGCTTTTTCTTTCAAAGATTCTAATATTTCCTCACCATTTTTTACAGTTTCAACTTTTATTCCATTTATAGTCCCACAATCTTCTGTTCTAACAACAACATCTTGGGCAATATCTACTAATCTTCGAGTTAAATATCCAGCATCAGCTGTCTTAAGAGCAGTATCTGCTAAACCTTTTCTTGCTCCATTTGTAGATATAAAAAACTCTATCACAGAAAGACCTTCTTTAAAGTTGGAAATAATTGGAAGCTCAATAATATCTCCAGAAGTTTTTGCCATCAATCCTCTCATACCAGCAAGTTGCCTTATTTGATTTCTACTGCCCCTAGCACCAGAATCTGCCATCATATAAATAACATTAAATCCATCTCTGTCTTTTTTTAAAATTTCCATCATCTTATTAGTAAGCTCTTCATTTGTCTTTAACCAAACAGAAACTACATTGTTATAACGCTCTTCACCAGTAATAACACCCTTAGCATAATCATTTTGAATTTTAGCAATCTCTTTATTAGCTCTTTCCACATAAGCCCTCTTTTCATTAGGAACAATAATATCACTCATACTAATTGTGCACCCAAACCTAGTAGCATACCTAAAACCTAGTTCCTTGACAATATCAAGCATTTCAATTACAGTGGAAGAACCATGAACCACATAAACTTTTGATATCAAAATTTGCAACTCCAAATCACTAAGAGTTTTATTTACAAATTCAATCCCATTAGGCAAAGCCTCATTAAATATTACCCTACCAGCTGTGGTCTTTTTGTATTCACCATCGATTTTAACATAAATAGAAGCATTGTAATCTAAACTCCTATTATTTACAGCAAGAATAACATTATTAAAGTTTAAAAACTTTTTACCTTCTCCAACAACATTCTTTTTTTCCATTGTTAAATAATATAAACCCAAAACAATATCTTGAGATGGGAAAACAATAGGATGCCCATTAGCAGGATTTAAAAGATTATTCGTTGAAAGCATTAAAGCCCAACTTTCAGCTTGTGCTGCTGGAGTAAGGGGCACATGCACTGCCATCTGGTCACCATCAAAATCAGCATTATAGGCATGACAAACAAGAGGATGCAATTTTATTGCCTTACCCTCAACTAAAACCGGCTCAAAGGCTTGAATTCCAAGCCTATGAAGAGTAGGCGCCCTATTTAAAAGAATGGGGTGCTCTTTAATAACAAGATCTAAAATTTGCCATACTTCATCAACTTCTTGTTCAATTAAATTTTTTGCTCTTTTGATATTAAAAACTGCTTCACTCTCAATTAACCTTCTTACTACAAAAGGCTTAAACAGCTCAAGAGCCATCTTTGCAGGCAACCCACATTGATGCAGTTTTAATTCAGGCCCAACAACAATAACAGAACGACCAGAATAATCTACTCTTTTACCAAGAAGATTTTGTCTAAATCTTCCCTGTTTACCCTTTAATGCATCAGAAAGAGACTTAAGGGGTCTGCTAGACGAACCTTTAACAACCTTTCTTTTATGAGAATTATCAAAAAGAGAGTCTACCGATTCTTGAAGCATTCTTTTTTCATTTCTTACAATAATCTCTGGTGCATTCAGAAGAAGCAACTTTCTTAAACGATTATTCCTATTTATAACTCTTCTATAAAGATCATTAAGATCAGATGTTGCAAAACGGCCTCCATCAAGCTGCACCATTGGCCTAATTTCTGGAGGTATAACAGGAAGAACGTCCATAATCATCCATTCTGGCTTATTCCCAGAAATTTTAAAATTTTCAATAATTTCAAGACGTCTTAACAGTTTCTTATCAGTTTTGTCATCTTTATCTATCATTTGAACCCTAAGTTTAGAAGAAAGCTCATCAAGATCAAGATTTTCAAGAAGAGTTTTAATAGCTTCAGCTCCCATAGAAGCATTAAAAGACATTCCATATCGCTCTCTAGCCTCTATGTACTCATCCTCACTTAAAAGTTGCATTTTTTTAAGATCGGTATCACCTGGTTCAATTACCACATATTTTTCATAATAAAGAATAGAATTCAAACTAGACGCCGTAATATCAAGCAAAAGCCCAATTCTAGAGGGTATATACTTGTAATACCAAATATGAGCAACTGGAGCTGCTAACTCAATATGCCCCATTCTCTCGCGTCTCACCTTAAAATGAGTAACCTCTACATTACAACGATCGCAAATAATACCCTTATATCTAACTGATTTAAATTTTCCACAATAACATTCCCATTCCTTTGTAGTACCAAAAATCCTCTCACAAAAAAGTCCATCCTTTTCGGGTCTCAAAGTTCTATAATTAATAGTCTCAGACTTTTTAACCTCTCCATAAGACCAATTTCTAATTTGATCAGGAGATGCTATTTTAATTTTTATTCTTTCAAAATCTTTTATCTCTTTCATAAAAACTCCAAAAACCTAGTTTTTATTAATCAATTCTTCTTCCTTTTCTGTCAAAGGAACTTGATTCCCATTATCATCGTAAATTGACAAATCAAGTCCAAGTCCTCTAAGCTCTTGCATTAACACATTAAAAGACTCAGGAATTCCTGACACATTAGTAGGAATACCTTTCACTATATTTTCATATATCTTAACTCTACCCGTCATATCATCAGATTTGACTGTTAAAAGTTCCTGAAGAGTATGAGCTGCACCATAAGCTTCAAGAGCCCAAACTTCCATTTCTCCAAGTCTTTGTCCACCAAACTGAGCTTTTCCTCCAAGAGGCTGCTGAGAAACAAGAGAATATGGTCCTGTTGATCTTGCATGCATTTTATCATCAACAAGATGATGTAGCTTAAGCATATAAATCACTCCAACCATTACTTCATTTTCAAACGGCTCTCCTGTATAACCATCATATAAAATCTCTTTAGAAGTTGCATTAAATCCAGCTTTTTTCAATTTTTCTTGGATTTGTTCATTTGTAGCAGACTCAAAAACAGGAACATTATAAGATTCACTAAGATATTTACCAGCAAGGCCTAATTGCGATTCCATTAGCTGTCCAATATTCATTCTAGATGGAACTCCTAAAGGATTTAAGCATATATCAAGAGGAGTTCCATCTGCAAGATAGGGCATATCTTCAACAGGAAGAATTTTTGCAACAACACCCTTATTGCCATGTCGCCCAGCCATTTTGTCACCCTCTTTAAGCTTCCTTTTTTTAGCAACGTAAACTTTAAGTATCTCCTCAACCCCAGGAGAAAGATTCCCAACATCCTCTTTAGTAATCCTTTGAACATCAATAACTGTGCCTTCGGTACCATGAGGAACTTTTAATGAATTATTTTTAACATCTTTTGCTTTTTCTCCAAAAATTGAAGTCAAAAGCCTAAATTCAGGGGTAATGTCTCCTTCTGACTTTGGAGTAACTTTACCAACAAGAATATCGCCAGGCTTCACATATGTTCCTATCCGTATAATTCCATTTTCATCTAATTTATTTAGTATTTTCTCACTAACATTAGGTATATCCCCCGTAACCTTTTCAGGCCCAAGTTTAGTTTCTCTTACTTCTATGCTAAATTCTTTAATATGAATAGATGTATAAAGATCTTCCTTTACAATTCTATCAGAAATCAATATAGCATCCTCATAATTAAATCCATTCCAAGGAATAACTCCTAACAATAAATTATTGCCAAGAGCAAGCTCTCCATATCTAGTAGCAGGACCATCAGCTATTATCTCACCCTTTTCAACTTCTTGTCCCTCTTTAACCAAAACAGATTGATTAAAACAAGTATCTTGATTTGTCCTTTCATATTTAACAATATGATACTCATCTACATCTTTAGAATTCTCTGATTCAAAAGGTCTAATAACTATTTTATTACTTGTCGCAAAAATAACTTCCCCACTTCTTTTGGCCTTAATTACTACTCCTGAATCCTTTGCAACAATACTTTCCATACCAGTACCAACAATAGGCGGTTTAGGAAAAAGCAAAGGTACCGCTTGTCTTTGCATATTAGAACCCATAAGAGCTCGATTTGCATCATTGTGCTCAAGAAAAGGAATTAATGCTGAAGATACTGAAATTAACTGTCTAGGAGAAACATCCATATAATCTATATTTTTAGGATTTGTTGTAGTATAATCACCAGAAATTCTAACAGAAACTAAATCTTCAAGGTACTTGCCGTCAGAATTAAAAGCAGCATTAGCCTGAGCAATACATTTCTTCTCCTCATCAATAGCAGATAAATATTCCAATTCATCAGTCACTTCTCCATCAATAACTTTCCTATAGGGAGTTTCTAAAAATCCATAATCATTAACTCTAGAATAAGTAGCTAAAGAAACAATAAGTCCAATATTTGGTCCTTCGGGAGTTTCAATAGGGCACATTCTCCCATAATGGGTGTAATGAACGTCTCTTACTTCAAATCCTGCTCTATCTCTTGAAAGCCCTCCTGGTCCAAGAGCATTAAGACGCCTTTTATGAGTAAGTTCGGCCAAAGGATTGACCTGATCCATAAACTGAGAAAGTTGGCTAGTCGCAAAAAATTCTTTCACAGCAGATACAATAGGCTTAACGCTTATTAATTCTTGAGGTTTTAGATTAAAAACTTCCTTATTAGACATTCTATCCTTAGCGATTTTTTCAACCCTTGACATCGCACCTTTATATATATTGGTAAGCAGCTCTCCAACAGAACGCACTCTTCTATTTCCCAAATGATCAATATCATCAAGAACATCGTGACCTTCATATATTCTTAAAAGATGAGATATGGTGTTAACAATGTCACCCATAGTTAAAACTGATGTGGTTAAATCATCAAACCCAAATTTTTTAGAAAGCTTATAACGACCTACACGTCCAAGATCATACCTTCTTTCAGAAAAGAATATAGTTTTTAAATCGTTTTCAGCATTATCAATTGATATTGGCTCACCAGGTAAAAGAGCACTATAAACAGCAAGCATAACTGATTCTCTTGAAAGCTCTTTAGAACCATCTTTTAAGGCAAAAAAAGCATCCTCTTTCTCAAGACAATTTAAAATAACATCTGAACTTACAAAGCACTTTCCAGGAATAGCATCATAACCATCAAAATCAACAAGCTCTATTTCATTTACTCCATTTTGTAAAAAGTCTTCAACATCTTGTAGTGTTATCTTATCTCCTGCTCGATAATACATATTTTCTCTTATACTAATACTTTTGGCTAAATATTGTCCTGGAAGATCTCTTTTTGTAACGTCTTCAACTTTAATTTTTTTAATGTTGTAAAAAGTCTCTATTATTTTTTCTCTTGTATCAAACCCTAAAGCCCTTAAAAAAAGAGTTATGAGTATTCTTTTTTTTCTATCTATTTTTACATAAAGATAATCTTTTTTAGAATCAATCTCAAATTCCAACCAAGAACCGCGATAAGGAATTATTCTAGCAGAATACAAATCTTTTTCTTTATAAAAAACAACTCCTGGAGATCTATGAATCTGAGAAACGACAACTCTTTCAGCCCCATTAATAATAAAAGTGCCCCTTTCTGTCATTAAAGGAATAGTTCCCATGTACACATCTTTTTGCCTTATTTCCCCAGTAGTCAAAAATTGCAAATTTAGTCTTACTTTTAAAACAGCTTCATAACTTTGCCCTTTTCTTTTACATTCTTTTTCTGTAAAATCAAGAGCATCCTTTTCTATATAGTATCTTTCATACTCAAGAGCAACATCTCCATTGCCGCTTTTAATGGGAAATATATTTCTAAAAACAGACTCAAGGCCTTCATTAAGTAAAGGCTTTTTATTTTTTAATTTATCAAGTTGTAAAAATTTTTCATAAGAATTTAATTGTATTTCTATCAGGTTAGGTAAGTCTAAAATCTCATCAGCTCTTCCTTGTCCCAGATGAACTCTTTTTATCATTAAAAGACTCCTTTTTTAAGACATAACAAGCCGCATATCACAACGACATGCGGAATAACAACTTTGATATATTTTTAATCTTTTATTTAACTTCAACTTTTGCGCCAACTGCCTCAAGTTTCTTTTTCAATTCTTCAGCATCTGACTTAGAAAGGCCTTCTTTAATAGCTTTAGGAGCAGATTCAACTAAAGTCTTAGCTTCACCCAGACCAAGCCCTGTAATAGCTCTAACCTCTTTTATAACATTTATTTTGCTATCACCAAAAGACATAAGAATTACATCAAATTCGGTTTGTTCTTCAGAATCAGCTGAACCTGCTGAAACAGCACCTACCCCAACCGCAGCAACAGCAGCAGCAGTTACTCCAAATTTTTCCTCAATAGCTGTCACAAGATCAACAACTTCTATGGTTTTTGCACCCTCAAGCCAGGTTAAAATATCTTCTTTATTTAGTGCCATATTAACTCCTTATATATTCATTTTACAGTGATAGCATGCACTTAAAAAATTAAGACTAACACTGTTATATTAATTTTTAACATCGGCCAAAGCTTTCAATGTTCTTGCAAGCTTAGAAACTGGCGCTTTTAACACACTAGCAAACAAAGAAATAGCCTCTTTTTTGGTAGGAAGCTTGCTATAAGCTTGAACTTTAGCCTCATCATAAAACTCTCCTGAAACAAAACCTCCCTTAACTTTTAAAGTACTACTTTTAACAAAATCATAAAAAATTTTCGCTATTACATTAGCCTCTTCTAACGCTGCAACAACAACTGTAGGACCAACCAAGCAAGAATCAACAACATCAATATTTTTTTCTTTTAAAACTCTCTTCATTATATTGTTTTTAACAACTTTTAAGGCTCCGTGTTCGCTTTCTATTTTATTCCTAAGATCTGTTAACTGAGCCACACTCAAGCCTCTATAATCCAAGAAAAAAAGATTTTCCTTACTATCTATAAATGATTTCAACAAATCAAACATTTCTAACTTTTTAGAATTTACCTTTGCGCTCATAATGTCACCTCCAAACAAAATCAACTTTTATAGAAGGCCCCATAGTAGATGAAATATAAACACTATCTATAAAAGCTCCCTTTAAGTCACTTGGTCTTTTTTTGACAACTTCCTTGATAAATTCCTCATAATTTTCTTTTATCTTGTCATTGTCCATAGAAGATTTACCAAAAGAAAAGCTTATCACACCATTTTTATTTGCTCTAAATTCTGTACGACCTTTTTTAAGACTATTGATCGCATCCTTAAGATTATTTGTGACTGTTTGAGTCTTTGGATTGGGCATTAAGCCTCTTTTCCCTAAAATAGGACCAAGTCTTCCAACATCCTTCATCATATCAGGAGTCGCAACAACAATGTCAAATTCATCCCAACCACTTTTAATTTTATTTATAAGGTCATCATCTCCAACATAAGTTGCACCAAAGGTTCTAGCTTCATCTGCACGGTCACCTTTTGCAAAAACAAGTATTCTTTTTGGCTTCATAAACTGATTTGGCAAAACTACAGTATCTCTAACAGTATGATTTTTCTTTAAATTAAGATTAATAGATATATCTATAGTTTCATCAAATTTAACAAATTTAATTTCCTTCAACAATGAAATTGCATCTTCAATGCTATAAAATCTGTTTTTATCTACTTTGGAAAAAGCTTCAATATATTTTTTACCCTTTTTTGACATTATTTCTCTACCTCAACACCCATTGAACGTGCACTTCCAGCAATAATTTTAAACGCTGCTGATTCTGATTTTGCATTTAAATCAGGCATTTTAATTTTTGCTATCTCCATCAATTTTTCTTTTGATATAGTTCCAACTTTATCAGTATTGGATTTTTTAGATCCTGACTCTATCCCAATAGCTTTTTTAATTAAAACCGAAGCGGGCGGGGTCTTTACAATAAAAGAAAAACTTTTGTCGCTATAAACAGTAATAATAACAGGAACCACAATACCGGGATCCATCTTTGAGGTTCTCTCATTAAATTCTTTTACAAACTGAGGACCACTAACTCCATGAGGTCCAAGAGCTTGTCCTATTTTAGCTCCAGGAGCTGCTTGAGCAGCTGGAACCTGCAATTTAATCCAAGAAATTGCTTTTTTTTTGGCCATATTGTCTCCTTATGGTAATAACGCTTTTAAAGCTCCCATTAGCATCAAATTTAAATTTTTTCTATATGTTGGAAATCAACTTCAACAGGCGTTGACCTTCCAAAAATTTGAACTGCAACTTTTAATTTCTTTCTTTCATAATCAATAGAACTAATAAGTCCTTCAAAAGAATCAAAAGGTCCACCTTTAATTCTAACCCTTTCTCCTTCTTCAAAATCATAAAGCATAAAAATAGACTTATTTGCTTTAATCTCACCAGTAAGCATAAAAACACTTTTTACTTCTTCATCATTAATAGGTAAAGGTCTTTGCCCCTTACTGGCCCCAACAAAACTAATAACACCTTGAACTTTAATAATATTAGCAACAACATCTTTCCAGCCTACTTCTGGAAGATCTAACTCAATAAGAATATAACCTGGCCAAATTTTCCTCTCTCTTATTCTTTTCTTGCCATTTCTTATCTCTTCTACTTTTTCAATAGGAGCCTTAACATCTAAGACTACGCTACCAAAAACACCTTCACTTATTAAAAGCCTTATGTCTTGCTCTATCTTTTTCTCATATTGAGAATAGGTTTGAACTACATACCAAGCTCTAGACATAAATTACCCTTCTTACAATAAAACTAAAATACATAAGTTACAACAAGAAACATAAGGTAATCAACTACACCCAAGAAGATTGAAACAAAAAATACCAACCAAAAAACTTGCTTTCCATTGCCAACCACCTCATTATACTTAGGCCATGTTATCTTCTTAAGCTCTAAGATACTCTCTTTGATAAACCTAAACACTTAAGCCTCACTTTAATTCTAACAACAGGTCAGGAGGGATTCGAACCCCCAACATACAGTTTTGGAGACTGTCGTTCTACCGTTGGAACTACTGACCTATTATTTATTATTTTATTTTTCCTTCTTTATGAAGAGTATGCTTTCGTAACTTTGGACAATATTTCATCAACTCTAACTTTTCTTGCTTATTACGTCTATTCTTAGTAGTGGTATAATTCCTAATTCCTGTTTCTTCGCAAATCAAAGATATAAGCTCAACAGCTCCTTTTCCCTTCTTTTTACCCATACAACAAAACTCCTAAATACCAACATAAAGCCCTCAATCGGACTTGAACCGACGACCCCCACCTTACCATGGTGGTGCTCTACCAACTGAGCTATAAGGGCATTAATTCCTTATAGAACTCTTTACTATATTAGTTGATTGTTTAGAAAAAAACAAGTACCAAGTTTACATTTTCTCACTTTATTACAACAAGTTTTCCGTCTTGCAAAAGTTTAATATTGTTACTATTTGAAAACAACTTATTAATAGAATACTCATCAAGTATAATGTCTGTGTTGTTTTTGCCATAAATATTCTTAGCAACTAATTTTAAAGGACGATATCCAACCCTATTTTTATTATTATAAAGAAGATCATTACTATACTCAAGCATGCCCCATTTTCTTAAAGCTTCTGGAGAAACCATCCTCTTATCAAAATATGGCCTAATATTTTCATCATAAATTTTTATAAAAAAAGAATCTTCTAATTTTTTAGAGCCAAAAGCATTGCTATAGACTTCACCTACATAAATAACAATTCCTGTATAATCAGTTTTGTCAACATCAGAATTTACTAACGGATAAAAAGTTTTATAGGGCTCTTCATGTGAAAAAAATAAATTTATAAAATCGGGAAAAAGACTAAGCTCATATCTAACAGTTAGGCTTCTTAAATCTTCTGAATATTTTATATAAGATCTTTTCAAAATGCTATTGGGACCTGAAAAATTAAGTATTAAGCTGGGATTCAAGTCAAAATAATTCTTAAAAGTATTCTCAGAATCCATAATTATCTTAAAAAGAGACTCTCGTATTAAAGTATCTTTAAAATCATTAATGGTTGCTATTAATTTAGATGCTGTATTCAAGCCTACTGGTCTAAATTCATTCTCATTTATTTCCTTAATAATATCAAAGCAAATAACTTTCCTATCCCAATCAATTATTCTATGCACACTTGTCTCAGCAATTTCATCTGTTATTACAGAAACATTAGAATAAAGCAGAAATAAACACCTAAAAAGCAATTTAAGAAAATTCACTATTTCCTCCACACTATTTTTTGCCTAAATATACACCTATCCAAGTCCAACCATTATTAATTTCTGGATCTTTCGGATAAGCAATTCTTTTAAAAACAAAATACCATTCTCGAATATGATCCCAACCACTTGATTCAAGATAAGATATATCATCACTAGAATCCGCTTCAAGATGGTTTGCAAATTGTATTCCGTTTTTTCTTCTACCCCCTAGTCTAATCATCGTAGTCAAAAAACTATTAGTATTAATGGAATTACTTTTTCCACCCTTTTGATCCCAGCTTTGAATAAAAAAATTATTCTTATCTCTTATATTAAGCAACTTGGTAGTATTTCCAGAAAGAACAAAATTTTTAACATCTTGGATTAAATCTCCTAAATTTCTATAAACAACAAAATCTGGATTATTAAAGTAATTAATCTTTGTAACAACATTAAAATAATCCCTGGAATCTATTTTCAAATATGATCTTGGAATTGAAAGAAATTTTTTATAGTAAAAATAAGATTCATCATAATCTTGAATATCTTCTAAGCCCAATGCTAGGTTATAAAAATAATTACCCTTTTCCTCATTATTCAAGTTATCAATTTCTTTATTTAATATAAATTTGTAATAATCAATCTTATCGATTGAATCAATATTTAAATTAATAATCTTTTTTGCCACCCTTGTTTTCACTGAGTAATTTTCATAAACATAATCACCAAAATTGTCAACAATATTCTTGTAAATACTAAAAGCTACAAAATCTTCTCCCATAGAACAATAAATATTACCCATTAAATAAAGATACAAAGGATAATACTCTCTAGACTCATCATTAATAATCCCACTATTTACAATTTTTAAGGCATCTTCATGATTTTTATTTGCAATATATATATTAACCACCCTATCAATAATGAGAAACCTATCTAATCCATTTTTATTAGAAGATTTTAAAAGATAGGTAAGATTTTGAATCTCACTTTGTTTTTGTTTGCAAGAAACAAATAAAAGTAAAATCAAAAAAAAATTAGCAATTCCAAACAATAGGTTCATGCCATTATTTTACAATATAAATTATACATAATAAAATATACACCTTAATTGAAAAAATTATTGAAATTTTATCAATATTAGCTTAGCCTAACACCTTTTTTATTAATACCAATCAAATAAAACATTAAAAAAATAAAACAATACATAATTTACAATAATACTCAAATATCTATCTACACAAAAATTCACAACAATAGAGTTAAATATTAAATTGGGAATTTACTATAAAGATATACAATATTAAAGAATAGGTAAAAATTGCTTTATGATTGACTATAATAACTATAAAAACATTGAAAAACAGTCTTATAATAACCTATAATAGGTATAAATTTTACTTATTAAAAAACAATCATCTAAAATTAAATACAATTAAATACTTTTTATTAAAGGAACGTAAAGCTCACAAAAAATGAGAAAAGAACTCATTATACTTTTACTGCTATTGCAAATAATAGCAAATTTAAATTCAACCAAGACCGATACAATCGATTCAATAGTAAAAGAATTGCAAAAAAATTTATACACTTTCAATAGCAAGGAATATCAAAGCAATAAAGACACTTTAAATAACTTTATAAATTCAATAAACATAAATGACAAAAAAACCTTACAAAATCTAGGAAAAATTAAAAATGCTCTTTTTATAACATCTGCATTTTTAAACAATAAAAAAGGCGTTTTAATTGCGCTAAATCTTGGAGCAGAAATAAACTTTAAATATAAAATATCTCCAATTTCAATTTCAATAATAAATAATGAATTTGAAATAATAAAAATATTGGTAGATTATGGGATTAACCTTAATCAAATAGACGAAACCGGTCATTCTCCAATATTTTGGGCAATATATACTAATAACGAAAAAGCATTTGAATTTTTAAAAGAAAGCGGAGCTGACTTAAGTTCTACACTTGAAAATAGAAAAACACCAATGCAAGCCGCAATAGAAACAGAAAATATAAAATTAATTAAGTCTCTAGCAAAGAAAAAAATCTACATTGATGACAAATACATAAAAGAACTTAAAACACTTAAAAACAAAGAAATAACTAGGATTCTAACAAAATAGAACACAAAATAAATTTAATACCCATCAGATACTTGAATATTTTTATCTTTATCAATAAGATCCTTATATATAAAAGATTTTTTAGCAAGCATTTCTTTTAAATTTTTAGAAAAGGGTAGATTTCTCCACATTACACCACGCACTAATTTCTCAAGCTTTTGAATTCCTTTGCTTTCTTTATCTATCCAAAGAAAATAATCTTCTAGAAAAAAATTTTTAACGTTTCCTTTTTTAATAAATTTAACATAATAATCGTAATATTGACCTGTAATTCCTGTTTCCATCCACCTGAAAGAAGCTTGCTCTTTCGCAAGTTCCCAAACAAAATCACCAATACCTAAAATAACAGCTTTTCTTAAATCTTTAGCATACATAGGTATTAATATTTTACCCCTACCATTTGCTCTATTCTTAACATCAATTGATTCCCAACAAATTCCTCTATCACCATAAGAAGGTATTAATATAAAATAAGGAACAACCCTAAGCAAATCCCCTCTATAAGTTCTTTGAAAAAGCCTAGGCTGAATATCTTCAATTTCCCAAACAAGCTGCATAATTCTTTCTCTGCTTCCAAAAAATTGAGGATTAGCAATCACATTGTTTCTTAAAAGAATAGGAAAATGATTGCCCCTTGGCCCTATTGCAAGCTTATTAGCACTTCTGATAACCTCAACCTCATCATGTGCAATAGTCGATTCAACAGACATCCCAATATTATTCATTTTATTTTGAATTTCAAAAAGCTCTCTGTTAGCATCTTCGATCTTATTGATAAAAACATTAATATCTCGATTCGACTTAATAAGGTCATCAACATAATCACCAGCAAAATTTAAAGGCTTGAGAATCGAATTAGAATAAGGACTTTGTACTCCATATTCAGGCATATAGATTAAATCATTATGACTATCATTTGAAAATAAAAATTCAAACATACTTCTTAACTTACAAAGAGCCTCTTCCCTAATCTTACCGGTTCTCTTAAGACTGCTTTTTGCAAAATCAATATTTGCTAAAAGTTTTTCTTTCTTATTAAGTAAAATTTTTTTCATATCTTCTTCTTTAAGACTATCCATCGGCGAATCAGTTGCCAATCTACTAAGCTTAAAACTATTAACACCATAAAGCCATTCATCAAAATAAATAAAAGACTCATTATAATGATTGTCCCAAATAGTTTTTGAAATTAATAACTGAATTTCAGACCCAAGTGCATTTGGAATAAGAGCAGCAAATCTAAATAAAATTTTCTGCTCCATTGTTAATGTTGAAATGTTTTTTGCAATCGATCTGAGAAAAGACCAATAAATGCTAATTACTTGATTATACCTTAAAACCCTATCAACCTCTTCTGACTGAGGATTTAAATAATCTACTAAAACTTTATGAAGCTTAAGACCAATTTCCTTATTACTTGAAATAAGATTCTTATAAAAATCTTTAGTGAAAAATTGCTTATCATGCTCCTCTAAAGTCAAAATATTAGGCAATCTTGAATCTAAATCTGTATCTACATAATCAGGATATTTATACAAACAACCCCCAAAAACACCCAAAAGCAACACAACAGCACATGTACAATTGTAACTCTAAAGTTTATATTTACAAAAAAATTTAGTACTATTTATTATATACAGTATCTTTAAATCTCTGAAAGGAGAAGCCATATGAACGTAAAAATCAATTTTTTTTTCACTCTGCCCATCGGAATCTTTTTGGGATTGTTTTTCCCTCTTGGAATTTATAGTTCTTTATCCCATGCTTTTATCAGATTGTCATACCTATCTCTTGTTCCTTTTTTGATATTTTCAATTCCATTAGGAATTGAAAATATCATTGAAAATAAAAACTTTAAAAACCTCTTTAATAAAACCATTTATTATGGGATTTTGATTAACTTGTCTGGAGTTGCTGTATCAATAACAGCTGCAATAATATATCTCCCACAAAGAATTCCAATACTAGAAAAAAACATACAAAACACATATTTTTTTGAAAAAGAGGCTTTATTAGAAACATTTTTCCCAAAAAATATTTTCAAAATATTTACGTCTAGCAATCCAAATCTACTAAGCATCTATATGATTTCAATAATAATAGGCATCAGTTTTTATTATGCAAAACAAAAAGGCAGAATAGCTAGAGAGCTAATGCTAAGCGCATCTAATCTTTTTTACCATACAAATGGATTTATTGTAAATATACTAAATGTAGGAATTATTTTTATAGCAGCAGATTACACCACAAACTTGAAAAGCTTTAAGGATTATCAAAATTATACAAATAGCATAACATTCTTTTTGGTATGGACAATTATCATTTTATTCGTAATATTACCAACAATTAGCTATAGATTAACAAAAAGCTTTGGTATGGTATATAAAGGAATCTTTGCATCATTTCAAAACATAATATTTTCAGGATTAACAAAAGACTCTTATTCCCCTTATGCCATATTAATAGAAAATATTAAAAATGAAAGAATAAACATAAAAAAATCTATAATTATTAATATACCTTTAATAAATTTTGTTTCTAAATTTGGGACTATTTTTATTTCAGTAATATCATTCTTTATAATTTTGAAATCATACTCCAGCTTACCTATTTCAATATATGAAATAAGCTACATGAGCATTTTATCATTTTTCTTTGTCTTTGCATTTCCTCATATACCAAATAGCTTGATTTATGTAATCACAATGCTTTGCTCTACTTATACAAAAGGAATAGAACTAAATGTTTCTAATATCACGCCAATGCTACCAATATTAACCTCATTAGCTTTAATGATAGACTTCGCTTTTAATATTGCAATCATTCATATAATAAACTTTAAAGAATTAAAAGAACAATAAAAAAATAATTAAAGCTAAACAAATCAATAAGATTTGGCAAACAAAACAAAATATTTGGCTTTAGAAGAGCAATAAATACAAGTCATGCCTGTTAAATCTTTAGTTTTAAAATCATCAGGAATACACCTTATTGTGGCTTTAGTTTCATTCTTAATAATATTTTCACAATTCAAGTCACCGCACCAACAAGAAAGCACAAATCCAGAATAATTATTCACATGAGCTTTGAACAACTCATAACTATCTTTTCCGCTTCTAAAAATCTCTTTAGTATTTAGGGTTCTAAAATTTAATGCTCTTTTAAATAAATCTTTTTGCATCGAATCGAGTTCTCTCCTAATATTGTTGACAAGAAAATCAAGTGACATTTGATACTTAAACTTCCTATCTTTGTCTCTTCTTGCAATAGTAACAGAATTTAAAAGAACATCATTTATTCCTACTTCAAGACGTATTGGAATGCCTTTAAACTCAGCAGATGAAAATCTAAATCCTGGAGAAGTTCTAATATCCTTATCAATCTCAACTCTAAATTGTGCTTTTTTTAAAGTATGCACAATGCAGTTAGAATAATCCAAAATTTTTTTATTAATTTCATCTTCTTTTTTAAAAATGGGAAGAACAATAATTTCTATTGGAGCAACACGAGGCGGCAAAATTAAACCTTTCTCATCAGAATGAACCATAATCAAAGCGCCAATCAATCTAGTAGAAACACCCCAGCTACTAGCAAATACATACTTCATCTCACCATCTTTGTCTTGAAATTTTACATCAAATGCCTTTGCAAAATTCAACCCCAAATAATGAGATGTCGCAGCTTGAAGGGCTTTTTTATCTTGCATCAATGTCTCAATTGAATAAGTAGAAACAGCCCCTGCAAATTTTTCCTTTTCGGATTTTTTACCACAAAAAACTGGAATAGCTAAATAATCTTCTATAAATCTTTTATATACATTTAAAATAAGTAGAGTTTCTTCTAATGCCTCCTCCTCAGTAGCATGGGCAGTATGTCCTTCTTGCCATAAAAATTCCGTAGTACGCAAAAAAGGTCTTGTTCTTTTTTCCCAACGAATAACATTTGCCCATTGATTAATTTTAATAGGAAGATCCCTGTATGACTTGATCCACTTACTATACATGTTCCAAATAATTGTCTCAGAAGTGGGCCTTAAAACCAAAGGCTCTACTAAGCTCTCTCCACCAGCATCCTTAATAATAGCAAATTCTGGTGAAAATCCATCAATATGATCCTTTTCTTTTTCTAAAAACCCATAAGGAATAAGCATAGGAAAATAGGCATTTTCATGTCCTGTCTCTTTAAATTTTTCATCAAGTATGCTTTGGATTTTGCTCCAAATAGAATATCCATAAGGCATAATCACCATGCATCCTTTTACAGGACTGTAATCAGCAAGTTTTGCTTTTTGAACTATGTCTAAATACCATTTAGAATAATCATCTTCTTTTGATGTTATAAAATCACTCATACATCATCCTTAATAAAATATTATACTTCTTCAAAACTATCAATAATCATTATCAATATTTTTTAACTTCAACCATAAAGCGCTTGTATTTATTCCCAGAAGAATTTAGCATAGTTTTTTCCAAAACAAAAACAATCCCATCTTCATTTGGGAATAAAACAATTTCCCTTATTTTGTAATCAATAACATTTTTTCTATAATAATTTCCTCTTCCAACAGTCAAATGTTTTGCTAAAGTTGAATTACAGTATCTAACAGATAAAAAAATATTAAAAGAAGAAGAAAGTTCTTGAGAGTTAATATCCTTATTTATAAAAATTTGATATTCATTTCCTGTTTTAAAATCAATAAAATTTAAAAAATCTGTTTCTGAGATTCCACTATTAACATAAAAATAAATTTCTCTTCCTCTTCTTAAATGATTTATTTTAAATTCTTTAACTTTAAAGTTGATTATCTTTAAAAGCTCATAAAGACTTTTATCATAACTGTCTGAATACTCAATGTACTCTTTAAAAATTCTAGAATGCATTCCAGAATCCGCAAAATTATTTTTAATAGTATCAACAAAGTATACAGCAGAATAATAACATCTATTTTCAAACCCATACTCGCCAAACATAAAATGTTGATCATTATTAGAGAATCCTAAATTTTTAAAAAAAACATTTTCTGAAAACCCTAATAAAAAATAAAAAAAATAAAAAAAAACGATATACAGTTTAACCATAAGCTTTTTACAAGTTTAATAACAGCAAATTATATACTAAACTTATTTATATTTGAATTAGCCTTTTATTTATATTTGAATTAGCCTTACATTAAAATAATATCAAACAGTATTTCAAATTCAAAACTTTGATATATTATTTGTTTATAGATTAAAAATTTAATATTCAAATTTTTGGGATAAATTTTTGAACGAACTGGTCAATAATTTAAAATTAGCTTTAAAAAGCTTTAGGCAAATAAAGTTTTATTGCAAGTGCTTTAAAACAAGTCCTTACACTAAAACTTATTTAATGCAAATTCATCAATTTATACTTTTTTTAAAAATCAAAAACTCAAGGCAAAAATATCTTGCAGAAGATCTTATGCAAATAAACAACAAGATTAACAGCAATATCAAGTCAAGTAGTATAATAGTACCCGTGATTGTAATTAAAAATTTTTTGATAAACAAAGCAATAAAAAATTTAACAATAAAGTTTTGCTATCAAAATAAACAAAAAAATATTGATGTTTTTAATTTCTCACGCTTTATTAAAAATATTTTAAAGACAATATCTAAAGTTGGATATAAAAAAGGAGAATTTCAATGAGAATGCTATTAGCAACAATAATACTTATATTAACAACAGGCTTATTAACTGCCCAATCGAAAAGCAAAGCTATGGCCGAAGATGATTTTGACTTTGAGAAACTTCTTGCAAAAGAAGAGTCTGTGCGTCGTTTATTTGGCATAGGCTTTGGGGTTGGATATCCTCTTACAAACATTACAATATCTGTTCCATACGTAGACATAGACGTTGGATACGGAGGATTCATAGGGCTTAAACCTAACAACTTCATGTCATATGTTATTGTGGGAATAGATCTCTTATTTAAAGATGAAATACATAAAAACACCATGATTTCAGGTGGCATTGGAATAGGTGCAGATTGGTCAAAAGGAAGTCCTGAAAAGTCGGGTGAAAAAGCTGACGATGAAGAAGAAAGTGAAATTCAACAAGCAAATTCTCTTCAAAATAGAATAGGAGTTGTGATAAGGCTACCATTGGTGATAGAATACAGCTTTCTTAAAAATATTGTGATTGGGTTTAAAGCTGTTGCTACTATTGGAACAACTCTACTATTTAGCAGCCCAATGTCATTTGAAGGAGCTAGATTTAATTTTTTAGGCACAGGCTTTATAAAAATATATATATAATGGAGAATAAATGATAAAAAATTTTAAAAAAATGTATATTTTAACATTAATATTAGGTGTAATTCACCTTTCTTTTGCATCTGACAATTACATGGTCAGATGCAATAAAGAAGAAGATTCAACCACTTGTATCGCAAAACTTAAAGGCATAAAAGAAAAAAAAAGTTATGACTTATTTTCAATGGGCATTGGTATAGGAAATCCTATTGCAAATATTATAATTACAATTCCTTATGTCAATATTGATTTTGGGTACGGAGGCTTTATTGGTCTTAAGTCTAACAATTTTGAAAATTATCTAAACGGCGGAATAGATATTATTTTTAAAAAGCAAATTGGACAATACATGAGAATCGGTGGGGGTATTGGAGTAGGTGCAGATTGGACAAAAGCATCCCTTATACCTCCTGATGAAGACGAAGAGGTTAACTATGAGAGAATAGGCGCTGTTGTAAGAATACCTTTTGTAATGGAATACAACTTCGCAAAAAACTTATCCATAGGATTCAAAATTTACCCTGCACTAGGACCAACAATACTGTTGACAAAGCCAAGCATTTTATTTGAAGGAATTAAATTCAATTTTTTTGGATTCGGATTCATAAAATTTGCATTTAATTAGACAAATAATTAAATTGGCAATTTAAAATTAAGCTTACATAAAGCAAGCTTAATTGCAATCAAAACCAGCAATAAAAGCTTGACCATCCCCATTGACAAGCAAATTTTCAGCTTTTTTGCCTATAAAAACACTCTCACCTCTCTTAAGATCTAAGGATTTATTTATATTTACACAGCCATCTAAAACTAACAATATCATTGCACTATTTCTCCTGATACAAATGCTCTCATTTATTTTTTTTTGAATTAATTTCAAATTAGTATTTGGAAGTCTAAATACACTAAAACCATTTTGAAAATCAGGATTTAAAAATGAAAATTTCCCCTCCTCGAATTGACCAACTCTCAACATCTCCTCTTTATCAATATACTTAGTAGTAAGACCAGCCCTAATAACATTGTCAGAATTAGTCATAAGTTCAATACAGTCCCCTCTAAGATATGCATGAACCTCTTGACTATTTGTATAAACAACTTCTCCTGATTTTAGCTTTAAGATATTCATGCCCAAAAATACTAAAAGGCCAACATCTATACCATAAATATTGTAAATTTCATTAAACCAATAGCTTCTAAGATTATCAATAAGCTCCAAATTTTTTAAAATTTTTACAATAATCTCCTCAAGTTCATGCCTTTGAAAGGCAAAAATAGTCTTTACAAAGTCTTTGTGTGATTTAAAGTCGAAATTTAATTTCAAAATATCACAAATTTTTCTAATCTCCTCCAAAGGCAAAAAGCCCTTAAGAGCATAAAAATCACTCAAGGCATAAACAAGTTCAATTTTGGGGTTTTTATCTTTATATATCCTTTTAGGATCATTAATATCTACCCCATTATTATTTTCTGATTCGTACCCTTTCAAAGCAATGTCTTTAGAAGGATGTATTTGAATAGACAAAGGCTTATTTGCAGACAACACCTTAAATAAAAAAGGAAATTCAGCATCACATCCTAAAAGCTCTTTATGAGCTTCCAAAAAATCACTTAAAAGCACATATTTATCCTCATATAAAATCTTACTAGAGAATGTCTTGTGCGCTCCAAGCCACATTTCAGCCTTAGGTTTCCCATCAATCTTATCACCTAAAAGGTGAGGAATAAAACTAATCCCTCCCCAATCATATTCTTTAATATCATTTTTCATTAAAAAAATATTATCTTTATTCATTCAGATTCCTTTAATTTTAAAGATTTCAAAAAAATTACCAAAGCTGTTGCAACTGCAACTCCAACAACAATTGCAATAATAAACTCAAATTTATTATCAACAACAGGAAGCACTATTGGTCCTCCATGGGGAGCATGATTAGCAACACCTAAAAAAGCTGCAATAATGCTTGATACAGCTCCTCCTACCACTACCGAAGGAATTACTCTTCCAGGATCACTAGCAGCAAAAGGTATAGCTCCCTCACTAATACCAATAAATGAAATTAAAAAGGCTATTTTGCCCGATTCTTTCTCTTCATTCTCAAACAACTTAGGTGCCAAAAAAGTAGCAAGACCCATAGCCATAGGGGGAACAGGAATTGCTGCTGCCACCATTCCCATTATTTCTGGTACTTGAGGGATTAGTCCTACACCAAAAAGAAATGCTACCTTATTAAAAGGCCCCCCCATATCAATAGTTATCATTGAGCCTAGTACTAAGCCTAAGAAAATTTTACCCAACACACCAAACGTTTCTGAATTACTCTGTAGGGATTTAAGTCCACTCTCAAGTACCCCCATAAATTCTCCAATATAAACACCAACATATAACATAAAAAAGCCAACAATAATAGTGCTTATTAGTGGAATTACAAATATAGGCATTACAGGCCTTAACCACTCAGGAACAGATCTCTTTGCCAAAAACTTTGCGACATAACCTGCAAGAAACCCCGCAAATATTGCACCCAAAAAACCTGCTTTTACATTCCCAGATATTACTCCACCAACAAGACCGGGAGCAAGACCAGGTTTATCAGCAATTGCCATCGAAATAAAACCAGCAAGTACGGGCAGCATCATTCCAAAGGCAACAGAACCAATGTCTGCAATTTGTTTATAAAACGGATGATCAGAAAAATTAGGACCATCAGGCCCAATCCCAACAAAAGCAATACTAAGAGCAATTAAAATTCCCCCACTTGCAACAACAGGGATCATTGGAGATACTCCACTCATTAAATATTTATAAAAACTGGCTTTGCCTGTTGCAGTAGAACTTTTAGAGCTACTACTAACACTAGAATCTTGATTGCAAAAAAATACTGGAGCATTAAATGCCTCTTTAATAATATTTTCTGTATTGTTTATCGCCTTTACAGTTGAAACCTTATAAACCCTTTTCCCCTCAAATCTCTTTTCATCAACATCCTTATCAACAGCAAGTATTACAATAGCCGCATTCCTAATTTCTTCTTCTGTTAAGGCATTTTCAATACCAATAGACCCTTGAGTTTCGACCTTAATGTCGTAACCTTGCTTTTTAGCCTCACCCTCAATTTTCTTTGCTGCAATGTATGTATGAGCAACTCCAACAGGACAAGCAGTTACGGCCACTATTTTTTCTGACTTTGTAGCTCCAAAAATCTCTTCTTTAGAATTTCTTTCAACATTTTCTATATAATAATAAATGTCATCAGCAGTAACAATCCCATTTAAAGCATTTTGAAAAGCATCATCTTCAAAAAGTTTAGCTATAAACGCAATCGACTTGAGATGATCATTGCCTTGCTGCTTTTTTGACATACAAATTAAAAATATTAAATTAACAGGAGGATTTTCTTCAGACCACTTAACTCCAGCTCCTTTTATGTAAAGCAATGAAATAAAACTGGTCTTAACAACATCTCCTATAAAATGAGGAATTGCAACTCCATTTTCCCAAGAAGTGTCGCCTAGTTTCTCTCTATCAAGAATTCCTTTAAGAAACTCACTTTTACTGTCTATATACCCCTTACCATTGACTTTTTCAACTAAAAAATCAATTACATCTTCTTTTGAATTTACTTCGGGCAAAATAAATACAAGATCTTTTTTCAAAAAATTAAAAAACATAAATGCAGTCTCCTAGCAATTAAACATATTGTATAATATACAATAAAATAGCATAATCCAGCCACTTAGTATAAAAATATTTTTATACTAAAAATCAAAATTCAACTTGAATACATATTATAATTATTGAAAAGACAAAACTATTTTTATATTATTTTAAATAATCTGCTTATGAAAAAAACTCCAAATATTTATATTTCCTTAGCTTTGCTAGCCATTTATACTTTAAATGCACTTGCAAACGAAGAAGATAATACTAATAAAAAAAACAATCAATCCGAACAAAGGTCCAATTTCTTTAGCTCAGAAAGAGGTTTCACCTACTCAACAGGAATTGGAACTGGAATTGGATTTTTCCTAAATTCAAATACCAAACATCTTATTTTTAGACCTTACTATACATTCTCTAGTAATAATTTTGATTTTCTAATCATTGCTATGATACTAATAAAGGAAAATCTTAATAATATTTCTAAAAAAATGCAATACTTTACATCTTACATTGGAGGAGGAATAAACTGGCACATTGCAAACCTAATTAAAAAAACAAAATATTTTTCCTCTACCATTGGCATAGGTAGTCGTTTTTACTTATCTACAAACCTTATAGGAGACATTCAATTTTATGAAAAGTTGCCTTATATACTAGAGCCTTATATATTTATTGAACTTTCTACAAAAAAGTTAATCCCTTTAATGGGATTAGACTTTAAAATTGATTTCTTATTTTTAGATACATTTAACATTTCTTTTAACTTTACTATTAGATATAATTTTAAGGTCGAAAAAGAGAAATAAATATGAAAAAAAACTCAAAATTTTTTCTTTATTGCTATATTTTATGTTTAACAGGATTTTTATTTTTTTCCTTAAATCCAAAAGCACTAAAACAAATTAAACACAAAATTTATAATTATTTAGAAATAATAGAAAATAAATACATTAACATTACAAAATCTATTCCAATAAAAGAATCCCAGTTAATACCAAAAGGATATCTTACCACCCAAATAATAAGTAAAAAACACTATACTTTAGGGTACGCTGAAAGCGCAAGACAATCCGAATGGGCTGCTTATCCTCTTAAAAGAGAAATGGTAGAACTAGCATTAACCTTGCTAAAATCAAAAAAAATTAAAAGGAGTCCTAAATTCTTTGAAGATACAAATATCAAAGGAATTTCCCCAAAACTTAAAGATTACTTTAAAAGTGGTTACGATAGGGGTCATATAGTAAATTCTGCTGACATGTCTTTTTCTGAGAATGCAATGAAAGATACATATTTCTTATCAAATATGTCACCTCAAAAAAGCGAATTTAATTCTGGAATTTGGCTAAAACTTGAAAAATTAGTAAGAGAATGGGCAATCTTAAAAGGATATATATATATTATTAGCGCTGGAATTTTAACAGAGAATAAAGGATTTATTGGAAAAAACAAAATTTTGGTACCTAAAAATTTTTATAAAATAGTGTTAGCAATTAACAATAATAATTTTTATGATATAATCTCTTTTATTATCCCAAATGAAAAAGCAAAAGACTTAGATTTAAAAAATTACATCGTTAATGTCGATTCAATTGAAAAAAAAACAAAAATAGATTTTTTTGAAAAACTTGATTCAAAAATTAAAAAAAATATTAAAAAAATACAAAACACACATTCTTGGAAGTTTAAATGAAATCAATATTTACAAAATTAAACATTTCTATTAATCTTTTTCTCTTTATAATTTTTATTTTAGCAATGCTAGTTATACTGATTTTTTCTTATAAAATAAAATATAATGAAAATTATCAAAATTATTTTCTAGAAATTTACAATAATAATTTTATACTATTGATTAATAAGTTTGTCATCTTTGTTATTGGAATCTTAGGCTCACTATGGGCATATATTAACTATAAAAGAACCAATAATATACAATTTATACTTTTTTATTGCTTTATTAGTTCGTATACATTAGAACCTATTTTGATCTCTGAAGATTTTTTTTTAAAAAATAATCTAAATTCAAATTATTACTTATTTACAAAATTTATCCTTTTTATTAATGCTTTTTCATTATTAAACTTATTTTTTTTAAGCTTATATATATGTGACTTCAAAATTAAATCGATACATTATACAATTTACATTATTTTGACCTTTGCCTGCATATATAGTTATACAATGCCTATTAATTCATACGAAAATAGCCAAGACTACAGCATTCTTAAAATCGAAAGTACAAAATTTTATATAAACGCATTCTTGTTGCTTATTTCAACAAACTTCCTAGTAGCCTTTTTAAGGAAAAAAAATTTTGACTATTTTTTCCTTTTTATTTCAATGATTTTAATAGTAAGCGGAATTTACTTAAATTTACTTAAAATACCCTACTCCTTTCTACCAATCTCAATAGGAATACCAATCTACTTAAAAAAATCAAGAAAAATTTTCTTTCACTGGTTATAAAAAATAAATGTCAAAAAATACGACGAAGCTGAAACAACAAGTGGTAAAAATAAATTGTCATAATTTGCATCAAAAAGCTCTACTAATGCTGCTAAAATTCCTAAAATTAAAGCTGGCGTTAAATAGGGAAAAAAATAATAATATGAAAAAAAAGTAACGAAAAATACAACAAAGCTGCCAGAAATCGTTTTATTATTGACAAGCTTAAAAGAAGGAACTAGCTTACCAGCAAGGCTTGCAAATCCATCGCCAAGACATACTGAGAATATCCCAATATAATTAAAAGGCTCCATAGCAAAGCAATATGATACCAATATGCCTAAAAACAAATAAACAGGCGAAAAAGATACTTTATTAGGCAATATTTTCCTTGATCTTAATATTATATCTGAAATATTTTTAAAAAAAAGTAATTTTTTTTCGGTAATCCTAAAAATTTCAGAACTTAAATATAAAATCATAAAAAGTAAATTAGAAACAATCCCTATCCAAAAATTTATTCCATAAAAAACTAAAACTATTAAGCTAAAAATATGAAAAAATTTTCTAAAAATTTCATACTTGATATCCTCTCTAAGAATTATTCTTTTAACCTCATCAAACATCATTCAATCTTCTTTAACACGATATTAAATAGATCCCAGTTTATTTTTATAGTATCCATTAAACTTTCCTATTTATTGCATCACTAACAAAACTAAATTAAAAAACATAAAAGCCTTTTTGAAAACCCATATCTTATAATAGAATTACTTATATTGATTTTACAATTTTTTTCAAAAAAAATATTCTTACCTAGAAATTTATTATAAATAGGCAATACTTATTTATAAAGAGAATAATTAAGCGGGTTCCTAAAAATGCTAGAAATTGAAAATAAACTGTTTTTAAAATTTTGCAACTTTATATATAACAATAGCGGAATGCGCTTTGATGAAAAAAATAAATTTATTCTTCAAAGCAGAATTAACGACGCAATACGGGAACTTGATCTTGAAACTCCATCGCAACTTTACAATCTAATAATTGGCGATAAATTAAAAAAAGAATATTTCTTGGATTTAGTAACAACTAATTTAACAAGATTTTTCAGAAATTCACTGCATTTTCAAACTTTTGAAAAATTTGTAATTCCTAATTTAATTAATATTAAAAACAAAGAAGAAAACAATAGGATTATTATATGGTCTGCAGGATGCTCAACAGGAGAAGAGCCTTATTCATTGGCATTCGTACTTAAATCAAAGCTTCCAAAAGGAATAGATTTTGTTATTATTGCTTCTGATTTAAGCTTAAAATCTTTAATGATAGCAAAAGAAGGGTATTACTCCTCAAACAAATGTGAAAATATTCCTAAAGAATATCGACACTATATATATTCGCATTCAAATGGATATAAAATTAAAAATGAAATTAAAAATCACATAAGATTTGATTATCATAATCTAAACTTTGAAAGCAATTTTTCACAAATTGATGTTATTTTTTGTAGAAATGTATTAATATACTTTGATGAAAAATCAAAAATCAAAGTACTTAAAAAATTTTACAATAACATGTCTAAAAACAGCTATTTATTTATAGGGCACTCAGAATCTCTTTTTGGACTTAATCTTCCTTTTAAATTTTTAAAAACTCCCTGGGCAATAATATATGAAAAAAAAGATACTGGCTATCCAAAAGAAAAATTTAAATTCCAAAATAAACATAAGTTATAATTTAACAAAAATTCAATAGGAAAAAATGTAATAATGGAAACAAAAATTTCTGTACTTATCATAGAATACTTTGCTGTAAAGAGAAAGCTTATGTCAGAACTTGTTAATTCATCTCCTCAGCTCCAAGTCATTGCAACTGCTTCTAATAGCAAATTTGCAACAAATAAGCTTAAAAAGCATAGCCCTGAAGTAATATTAATGAATTTAGAAGAAAACAATATTAAAGATATTATCTTTTTAGAGAAAAAAAACAATATAAACAAAACCATACCAATTATTGTCACATCTTCAAACCAAAACTTAATAAACATTGCAGCTTTAAAGGGCGCTGATGACCTTATATTGGTATCTAAAAATAAAAAATCGCATGAAAACATAAAAGACCAAATTATTAATTCTCTTCTAATCTATGGATCAATATCCATAAAAAACAAAATTGCTAACAATAAGGATATAAAAACAAAAAACTATGAAAAAGATAAATTTTCTTTAAATAGCAAAAATGACATTTTTTCATTAACTAAACTTGAAGAACATACAAAAGAAAAAATATTAAATGAAAAAGAAATAAAAAAACTTAAACTAAGAAAATTCGACATAATAGCAATTGGAGTATCAGCAGGGGGACCTGCAGCCTTAAAATCAATATTACCGGAAATCCCTGAAAGCTTTCCGCCAATAATCATTGTTCAACATATGCCTAAAGGATTTACAGAAGAATTTGCAAAAAACCTTAATAACCTTTGCAAAATAAACGTAAAAGAAACTACCAATAAAGAAATATTAAAACAAGGATATGCATACATAAGCTCGGGCGGATATCACACAAAAATCAAAAAAATCGACGGCAACTATCAAATACAAACCTTCGATGGCAAACATATAAATGGCCACAAACCATCTATTGGAGTATTGTTTCAATCTATTGCAGAGATTTCAAAAGATAAAGCGATTGCCCTAATAATGACTGGAATGGGAAACGATGGCTCAAGAGAAATTGGCGATATAAAAAAAGCTGGAGGACTAACTATTGCGCAAGACAAAGAAAGTTCCATGGTTTTTGGAATGCCAAAAATAGCAATAAAAGAAAATAATATAGACTATATCGTTCCACTAAACCATATGGTAAAATTATTAAAAGCTATACTAAATGATAGCTAAATTTTTCAAAACAAGGAATACTTTTTGGATAACAAAAAAGACAATACCAAAACAGCAGACTGTTTTTCTCATGTAAGTAAATTTAATATGTACAATAAAACAATATATATACTAGGAACTGCTCACGTGTCGAAAAAAAGCTCAGAAGATACTGCAAATTTAATAGAAATCTTAAAACCAAACTATATTGCCGTTGAACTTGATGAAGCTCGCTATCATTCAATCTTAAACACTGATGAAAATGAAAAATGGAGAAACTTAGATATATATAAAGCGTTAAAACAAGGAAAAGCTTTCTTTTTAATAATAAATATAATTCTTAGTAATTTTCAAAAAAAATTAGCAAAAGAACAAGGAATAAAACCTGGTGAAGAAATGAAAACAGCTGTTTTAAAAGCCAAGGAGCACAATATTCCACTAATTCTTGCTGATAGAAAAATTGAAACCACTCTAAAAAGAGCTTGGATATCTATCCCAATATTTGAAAAAGTAAAAATAATATCTAGCCTTTTTTCCTTAACAGATACAAAAATCACAAAAGATGAAATTGAAAAACTAAAAGAACAGGATGCTCTTTCAAAAATAATGGAAGAACTTTCCAAAGAAATACCCAAAGTAAAAAAAGCTTTAATTGACGAGAGAGACGAATTTATTACAAGCAAAATACTTGAAGGAACAGGAATTATCCTTGCCATTGTAGGCGCAGGTCATGTAAATGGAATAATAAAAACTCTAAAAGAAATAAACCAAAATAATAAAACAATAAACATTGAAGAACTCGTTAGAATACCTAAAAAATATTTTTCACTTAGTAAGGCAATATCTTACTTGATCACAATTTCAATAATTTTGCTAATAACAAGCTCTTTTTACTTTAAAGGATTTGATTTTGCTTACAAAAATTTAGAACTTTGGATAATATCTAACTCTTTTTTTTCAGGCATTGCATCCATTTTACTAAAATCTCACCCTTTAACAATTTTAACTGCTATTATAGGCTCTCCAATATTCTCTTTAATACCATTTATCGGAACAGGAGTGGTTGCGGGTCTTGTTGAAGCTTACATCAACAAACCAAAGGTCAAAGATTTTGAGAACCTACAAGAAGAATTGTCAACAACAAAAGGATATTTCAAGAACAAAGTTACAAGAATTTTATTAATAGTAATCTTTGTAAACCTTGGATCTACAATTGGAACAATTGTGGGACTTAAATTTCTATTAAATGTTTTCAAATAAACCCTTAAAATAATAAATATCTACACAAGGAGAGTATATATATGGGGCTTGTATTTTTAGGTCCTCCAGGCTCTGGAAAGGGGACTATTTCAAAAATTATTTCTAATGAATTTAAATACTATCACATTTCAACAGGAGATTTATTTAGAGAAAATATTTTAAATTCTACAACCCTTGGGAAAGAAATAAAAAAAATTGTTGAAAGAGGAGAACTGGTCCCCGATTCAATTACAATCAAAATAGTAGAAGACAAAATTAAAGCTATTGAAAAGAAAAAAAATTTTATTTTAGATGGATTTCCACGCAATATTTACCAAGCCAAAGCTCTTGACAAATTTCTACCAAATGTAAAAATAATAAACTTTTTAATTAATGAAAAATTGATAATAAAAAGACTCTCGGGAAGAAGAATTTGTAAATCTTGCAATAATATTTTCAACATATATACCCTAGCAACAAAAAAAATTAATATCTGCGATGTTTGCGGGGGAAATCTTTACCAACGAGAAGATGATAAAGAAGAGTGCTTAAAAACAAGACTTAAAGAATATAAATTGCAAACAAAACCACTAATAGAATTTTACTCAAAACGCGCTAGACTTAACAATATTGATGCATCCGCTAGAATTGATGAAATGAGAAAAAAAATAATTGAAATAATGTCAAAAGAAAATTAAATGAAAAAAATATTAATAAAAAAAATTTGCTTTTGCTTGCTATTTTTGCAAGCAAAAATAATTTTCGCCCAAGAACAACAGGACTTAGAATTAAATAAAGAATATTTTTACTTTAATTTTAAATCTGCTTATTACCCTCCTCACGAGCTAGGAACGAATGGAAACAACTTTTCACAAAGCTTTAAACATCCCAACTTCAAAAGTATCAAACCAAGTTTAAAAATTCCAGATAATTATTGGGGAGGAATAAAATTAATATCATACTTAGGATACTATAAAAATTTTAAAGCTCTAAACAATCCCAATTCTATATTTTTTAAAGACAACGGTATAGACATCGATTTAAATATCGGATTATCTCCTGTCAGTATTTCGTTTAAAAGCATGCTAAGTTTTATTCCTATTGCTTTTTTAAATTTATATGCATCAACTGAAATTGGTATAGGTTGGGAAGCTTTTGGATTTAAGGGAATCGGTGTACACATCGAAAATGGAAAATATTCAAATTCTATTGAATTTTATTCAGAAATAACAACAGGAGGACGATTACAATTTGATTTAAACGCTATTTTTCAAGGAGAATGGACACACATTATTACGGTTATCGGCAATGATTTTACATACTTAATTAATCCTCACGCCAATAAAGACCAGCTTTGGAAATACAAAGCTGACGAAGGCAAAAATCTAAATGGAATACTAATAAACCCCTATGCCCTTTTAGCTTACAAAATGCCAATACCTCTTAATACCATAGGTCTTCTTTACAAAGGAAAAACACAAATTGGGAAAGAACGAAATATAAGCTCATGGGAAAACAAGGGTTGGGGAAGCGATATTTTTTATCACAATATTTCGATTATTGCTAATTTTGAAGTCATCAAGCCTTTAACAATTGGCCTTAAGTTTAAATTATCTACAAACCCCACATACACAAATGATACAGCTGGGCTGGCTGACATTTCAAAAAGAGAAGCAACTGGTAATTCTTATTTTTACTATGATTCTGTTGGAATCTCTGTAACCTATAAATACTAAAGTTTAATAAATATAAAATTTTAACATCTAAACTGATTCCTTCCAGAAACCTTAGCCTCATAAAGTTTGCTATCAGCAAGTTTAATAATATTGGTAAAATTATTATCAATAGGAATTTCTTGAGCAAGACCAATAGAAACGGTCACAATGCTAGAAATACTGCTATGCTCATGAACTATCCTCAAACCCTTTATATCATTAATCATTACCTTAATAATGCTAATCATTTCATCTAGGCTTTTGTTAACAGAAAAAAAAATAAATTCTTCTCCTCCATACCTAGCGACATCTATTTTATATTTTGAAGAAACCTTATACAAGGTCTTAGCAATCAATTTAAGACACTCATCACCATTGGTATGACCATAATTATCGTTGTAATTTTTAAAATTATCAATATCTAACATCCCAACAATTATTATTTCTTTACTTTCTAAAGCTTTCATCCAAGACTTAGAAAATTTATCCATAAAAAATCTTCTGTTTGGAATCTGAGTAAGCCCATCAATTCTAGATAAACTTTTAAAATAATCTCTTAATCTTTTCAACTCAAGATGAGTCTTAACTCTAGCATCAATTATTCGGCTATTAAAAGGCTTTAAAATATAATCCACTCCACCAACGTTAAATCCCTCAAGTTGAGCATCTGTAGAACCTCGTGAACTAATAAAAATTACAGGAATCTCTTTAGTATCAGGATCGCTTTTTAGCTTTCTGCATACCTCATAGCCATTAATATCTGGAAGACCGATGTCAAGAAGCACAAGATCAGGACTATCTTTTTCAACCTGCTTTAAAGCATCAAGCCCATTTGTTGCAACTTCAACCTCATAAGCATCTTGCAATATATTTACCAATAAATCCAAATTGGTGGGAGAATCATCCACAATTAAAAGCTTCTGACTCTCCACTTCAAAAGCTTTGTCTTTAATTATCATTTCCACTATTAATATCTCTATTACTAAATGTTTCAATAATCTCTTCAAGAATTTTAGAACTCTCAGCAAATCTATATAACCTTAAATTCTTGCGAAGATCACTAAATAATACCTGAATATTATCGTCTAAAACATACTTATCAATGCTCTTAAGAATTTCTTTGTATTCCCTTGGCTTTCTGGTTTTAATACTAATTAAAAGCTTGTTGAGAAGATCTAAAAATTGACCATTGTTTTTAAAGTATAGCTTGCTCTGACTGACAATCTCAGGCTCAAACAAAACACTCTCCTTTATATCGCTTATGAGCTGCAATAAATCATCTTTTACAAAAGAATACATTTTTTTCAACTCATAAATTGAATCTTTACTTGTTTCAATTTTTTTAAAATTTTTATACAGTTCACTGCGCATATTAGAAAGAGCCCCAGATATTAAATGCGATATGTCCCTAATTAAAAATAAATTTTCCTCATCAAAAGCTTTTTCTAAATCAATAATATTGATAGATATAAAATCAACAAGTCCTTTGCATAACTCAGAATATGATGCGTATGAAAGATTTAATTCTTTTAAAGCCTTATTAATATCTAAATTGGGAAACTTAACAAGCTGACTCAAATCCTCATTTTCTAAAATCTCATCAACTTCAAAATGGAAATATTTTTTGAATATGATTTTAATTGAACTTATGTGTATTGGTTTTGAGATGTAGTCATCCATCCCACTTGCAAAACACTTGTCTTTATACTCTTGCAAAGCATGAGCTGTTACAGCGACCAAAATACATGACTCTAAATTCTTTGCCTTTTCAAATTTTCTAATTTCTTTAGCTACTGAAAATCCATCATATCTTGGCATTCGTATATCAATAAAAGCGATAGAATATTTTTTCTCTTTTAAAACTTTTAAAGCCTTGACTCCATCATCTACAACATCAATAAAATCCTTATTAATACCTATTACAACAAGAATGTCTTTCAATACCTTTTGATTTACTTGATTATCTTCAGCTATTAGCACATTAATAGGTTCTTTTATCTTAAAAGAACCATCTATTATTGGAAGAAATTCTTCAAAATCCCTTTCTACTTTAAACTCTTTTTTATTCTTAGAAAGAATAGAGCATATATCAAGTCCCATTAAAGGCTTTTTAACATACATATATTTTAAATTTATTAAAGTTTTATTATCTAAATAATAAAACAAAAAAACGATTTGTACATCAGAATTTAGTTTTTCGATATTATTAGCGAATTGAATACTCTCTTGAATATTATCGTTATTTACATTTACACAAACAAAATCGTAAAAAGGGTGTTCCTTAAAGAATTTATAAGCATTCTCAAAAGATGCTACATAATGCACATTAGAAGAGCAACCCAACAAAGCAGAGCAGTGTTCAAAAATTTTAATAGACTTTTGGCTTAAGAGCACATTCAATACTTTATTATTACTATTTATTAATTGAAATCTATTAATTGATAAATTTTCACTTCTAAGCTCATTTCCTAAGAAAAAGGGCAACATAAATGAAAAAGTTGTACCCTCTCCAACCTTGCTATCAACAGTAATGCCAAGACCACCCATTAGTCTTACAAGCTCTCTAGATATTGACAATCCCAATCCTACACCTTCATGAACTCTTGAAGAAGAATCATCTTCTTGTTTAAATATTTCAAATATCTTAGAAAAATTTTCCCTTTTAATACCTTTGCCTGTATCTATTACTTTAAATTCAAGTGTAACCAATACCCTATTATTATCCTTTATTCTGCTTATTTCTTCATAGTTTAAAACAATCACGCCATCATCTGTAAACTTAAAAGCATTTCCTATTAAATTAATTAAAACTTGTTTAATTTTTACAATGTCACCCTTAATGTAATTTTTAAAAATAGATTTAGAATAAGAGAATAAATCAATATTTTTCTTTACACATTGTGATTGAAAAGTTTTCAAAACTATTTCCATTTCACTTTCTAGGTCAATCTCTTGACTCTCAACATGTAATTCATTGACATCTATTTGAGATAAATACAATATATCATCAATCAAAGAAAGCAAAGAATCAGACGAATAATTTATCATCCTAACATAATCTTTTTGAACATTAGTAAGAACGGTTGTATCCAAAAGCTCAGTAGCTGCCATTATTCCATTAATAGGGGTACGAATATCATGACTGATGTTGGCTATAAAAATGGTTTTAGCAGCATTAGCAGCTTCTGCAATTTTTTTTTCATTTATTACAAAAGAGTATCTTCTTTTCTGCTCAAGTGCTAATTTAAACATAAAAATTATCACAAATCCTAAAAAAGTAAAATAAAATATAAAAAATGTTAACGCTAAAAATTTTAAATTTATAAACCCAACACTTTTGGATTTATAATAAATATCAAATTTCCAATCATTTAAATATGTTCGACTATCAACATTCGAGCGCAAAACAGCTTTATGAATAATTTCTTTCAAGATATAATCTTGATTATAAATAGCAAGACTCAAATCAAAAGCCAAATCTCTAAAAGTAGGAAGTTTTTCAACATCTATAATATTTAATTCTTCAAAAACAGCAGCAGCTGTATACTCATCGCTAATAATCCCATCTACTTTACCTTTATAAAGCAGAAGTAAAGCTTCTTTAAAGCTACTTACAAGAAACAACTTTGATTTAATATTAGAAGCCAAATTTTTACTATATAAAAAATCAAGTATAGCAAACCTTCCTAAAGATCTAGATGGAAGCACTCTTTTCTTATTTGAAAAAATATAAAGTGGAATTCGAGAATTTAATCTTATATTAAAAACATTATCTAAATTTGAATCAACTGTACTAGTATTTATAATATCGATTTTTCCAGATTTAATTAATTTTTTAAGATCTGAATTACTATATGTTTCAATTATGTCAAACTCTATGCCTGAAAACATTTTAATCTTATCAAGCAAAAATTGATTTATTCCTTTATAATTATTTGCTTTAACATAATCTATTGGATACCAATTTTTAACAGCAAGATTTAATTTATTATTTTTTAATAACCAAATTTTCTCTTCTATATTAAATTTAAGCTTATTCATAATTTTATAGCTATTTATTCGAGAATTACTAATCTCTTCTTTATCTAACCAATTTTTATCCACTTGGAGCAAAGATTCAATTGAAATATCATCAAATATAGCATTAAGAATATATTTAATAAATTTATAAACCCTATTATCAATAGCTAAAACTAAAAACCTATTTTTATTAAAAATCGAATCGTAAGATTTCAATTTACCATTATATCCATTTAATTTTAATAAATATTTTGTTGTTATTGAATTTTCTATAAATCCATATGAATTATTAGCAATATCTATAAAGTTATTAACAATATCTTGATTTTTATTTAAATGAATATTTTTAAAATCAAAATCAATAAACTGAGAATTTATTGGACCAACACCATTGTTTAAACCTTTAGAATAAAATTTAAAATTAAGAGGATATATGGGCTTACTTACTACGTAATTAACATTTTTAAATACACTATCATTACTAATAATTCCCCCAAAAATGTTTACTGACTTTCCATCTAATGATTTTTTAATATCCTCTTTAGGAAATCCCTTAAAAATAGGTTTAAATATATACTGTTTTGAGAGAAGATTCCATAAATCTACTAAAATGCCAGACAAGTTTTCATTTGAATTAATAAAACTTAAAGGAGGATAATCGCTATATAAACCAACTTCAATAAAATTCCCCTTATAAGCTTTGTCTAAAAAAGAAAAAACATACTCATCGGGCATTTCCATCAAATATGAAAATAAATCCAAATTTAAATTCTTTATTATCTCAGGAGCATTTCTACTAATAGCTACTCTATTTTTTATGCTATAAAAAATATCTCCATTAAAAATGACAAGATCTTCACCTAAAAAACGCTTTGCAATATAATCTAAGGTCTTACAATCGCCATATATATAATCAACTTTGTCATTTTTTAAAGCTAATATTAAATTTTGGACATTATCAACCAAGCAAATATTGTTAACACCTCTTAGTCTTAAGATATCTTCATATATTGTATTTTTAATAACCCCTATATTAAAATTTGATAAAAATGTTGAATGGGTATTTTTATATTTTTTATTAGAGCTTTTAGAAAATAAAATTGCAATGCTTCTAGCTAACTCACTTTTAAAATAAAACAAATCATTCAATTTTGTATTGTAAGTCAATCCTAAATATATTGCTTCATCTTCAATTTCGCTTTCATTTAAAATATCAATAGGCTCAACCCTAATATCAACATTATTATCTTTTGCCCATTTATCTAGAATAGAAAAAATAAGTCCAACATATTCCTTTTTATTATTTTTATAATAAAAAGGAAAATTTTGACCTATAAGCTTGAACTTGAAAATATCCTTGGAAAATAAATTAGCATGAACAAAGCAAACCAAAAGCAAAATTAAGAAATTAATACTTAAAAAATTTGCTTTTCTCATATTATTTTAAAATTTCCTTATTAAAATACAATAATTTTACTAATGCTACGCAAAAACAAATATATACAATAAAATCAAGACTTAAAATATAAAATAAAAACCCTGGCAATAACTTACTCTCCCGCGAACTCGCAGTACCATCAGCGAATAAGAGCTTAACTTCTGTGTTCGGAATGATAACAGGTGTTTCCTCTCTTCTTTAACCACCAGGGTTTTTATAAGGAAGATAAAAATATGGCCAAAGATACGGGTAATTAGTATTAGTCAGCTTAATATATTACTATACTTACACTTCTAACCTATCAACCTGGTATTCTTCCAGGACCCTTAAAGGATATCTCATCTTGAGGAAGGCTTCCCACTTAGATGCTTTCAGCGGTTATCCTTTCCGAACGTAGCTACCCAGCACTTACCCTTGGCAGGATAACTGGTACACTAGAGGTTCGTCCATTTCGGTCCTCTCGTACTAAAAATAGCTCCTCTCAAATATCCAACGCTTGTGGCAGATAGGGACCAAACTGTCTCACGACGTTCTGAACCCAGCTCGCGTACCGCTTTAAATGGCGAACAGCCATACCCTTAGGACCTGCTCCAGCCCTAGGATGCGATGAGCCGACATCGAGGTGCCAAACCCTCCCGTCGATGTGAACTCTTGGGGAGGATAAGCCTGTTATCCCCGGAGTACCTTTTATTCGTTAAGTGACGGCGCTTCCACTTGCCACCGCCAGATCACTAAGACCTACTTTCGTATCTGTTCGACTTGTCAGTCTTACAGTTAAGCTACCTTATGCCTTTACACTTACAAAGTGATTTCCAACCACTCTAAGGTAACCTTTGCGCACCTCCGTTACTCTTTAGGAGGCGACCGCCCCAGTCAAACTACCCACCTGGCACTCTCCTCATATTTCTATAAGTTAGAAACTTAATTAAACAAGGGTGGTATTTCAAGATTGACTCCACTATCCCTAACGAGATAGCTTCAAAGTCTCCCACCTATCCTACACATATTTAATCAAATCTCAATACCAAGCTATAGTAAAGGTTCACGGGGTCTTTCCGTCTAACCACAAGTAATCGGCATCTTCACCGATACTTCAATTTCACCGAGCTCCACGTTGAGACAGCGTCCAAATCGTTACACCATTCGTGCGGGTCGGAACTTACCCGACAAGGAATTTCGCTACCTTAGGACCGTTATAGTTACGGCCGCCGTTTACTGGGGCTTAAATTCAATGCTTCGAATAAACTAACATCTCCTCTTAACCTTCCAGCACCGGGCAGGTGTCAGTCCCTATACTTCTCTTTACAGATTTGCAGAGACCTGTGTTTTTGGTAAACAGTCGTTTGGACCATTTTTATGCTACCTAATTACTTAGGTCGTACTTATCCCGAAGTTACGTACGTATTTTGCAGAGTTCCTTAACGTGGATTCTCTCGCGCGCCTTAGAATTTTCATCCCACCTACCTGTGTCGGTTTGCGGTACGGTCCCTTATAGCCTAACCTTAGAAGCTATTTCTTGGCACCTTGACTACCTACATTTCATGTTACCTAAATAACACTCATCATCACATCTTAGCTCTCTTAACGGATTTTCCTATTAAGATCATCACCTTAATGCTTAAACTAGGACAACCATCGCCTAGCAGTAGTTAACCTCATGCGTCACTCCATCGAAACTATAAGAGGTACGGGAATATTAACCCGTTTCCCATCGACTACACTTTTCAGCTTTGCCTTAGGGGCCGACTAACCCTGGGAAGACGACCTTTACCCAGGAAACCTTAGGTTTTCGGCGAATGGGGATCTCACCCATTTTTTCGTTACTCATACCTGCATTCTCACTTCTGATACCTCCATCAAGCTTTCCAGCTTGACTTCTCTGGCTTACAGAACGCTCCCCTACCATTTTAACTTTAGTTAAAATCCAAAGCTTCGGTAATGTGTTTAGCCCCGTTACATTATCGGCGCTTAAGTACTCGACCAGTGAGCTATTACGCACTCTTTAAAGGTATGGCTGCTTCTAAGCCAACCTCCTGGCTGTTTACGTACCTAAACCTCCTTTTCCACTTAACACATTTTTGAGACCTTAGCTGTTGGTCTGGGTTGTTTCCCTCTCGACTATGAACCTTATCGCCCACAGTCTCACTCCTATTCATCATTTAATAGCATTCGGAGTTTAACTGAGTTTGGTACCCTTTGACAGGCCCTAGCTCAATTAGTGCTCTACCTCTATTAAACTAAAATAAGGCTGAACTTAAATCCATTTCGGGGAGAACCAGCTATCTCCGAGTTTGTTTAGCCTTTCACTCCTATTCACAGCTCATCCCTGCCTTTTTAAACAGACTAGAGTTCGGCCCTCCACTTGGTTTTACCCAAGCTTCAGCCTGGCCATAAATAGATCACTCGGCTTCGGGTCTACCACATCTAACTAAATCGCCCTTTTAAGACTCGCTTTCGCTTCGGCTCCAGCACTTCTATGCTTTAACCTTGCTAGACATGATAACTCGCAGGTTCATTATGCAAAAGGCACGCCATCACCGCAATAAATTACGGCTTTGACTGCTTGTAAGTCTACGGTTTCAGTTCTATTTCACTCCCCTCCCGGGGTTCTTTTCACCTTTCCCTCACGGTACTCTTCTCTATCGGTAGCTTTTTAGTATTTAGCCTTGGAGAGTGGTCTCCCCAGCTTCAGACAAGGTTTCTCGTGTCTCGTCCTACTCAGGAACATTTTAAAAAGATATTTACATTTAAATTACAGGACTATCACCTTCTTTGGTTAAACTTTCCAGATTATTCTTCTATATAAATATTTTGTAACTTTTTTGCTTATCACAGACTAAGCTTAAACGTCCTACAACCCTCTAAATGCAACGCTCTGTAGCTTGGCACATTTAAAGTTTGGGCTACTCCCCTTTCGCTCGCCGCTACTAAGGGAATCTCTTTGATTTCTTTTCCTCAGGGTACTTAGATGGTTCACTTCCCCTGGTATCGCCTCTATTACTTAAATAATAGATAGCCAGCATCTTGCTAGCTGGATTACTCCATTCGGTAATCTTGGGATCAATAAATGTTTGCTTCTCCCCCAAGCTTTTCGCAGCTTACCACGACCTTCTTCGCCTTAAAGCTCCTAGGCATTCACCATAGACTCTTATTACTTTGACCATATTTTTATCTTCCATCTCTATTTTGCCAATTTGTTTATGCAACATAAAATAATATATATCTTTGTTTAATTCATGTCAATACTTATTTCACTTTTTATTTTATTTGAACAAAACATCCCAAAAAATAAAAATTTTAAGTATAAAAATAAAATCAAGACTTAAAATATAAAATAAAAACCCTGGCAATAACTTACTCTCCCGCGAACTCGCAGTACCATCAGCGAATAAGAGCTTAACTTCTGTGTTCGGAATGATAACAGGTGTTTCCTCTCTTCTTTAACCACCAGGGTTTTTATAAGGAAGATAAAAATATGGCCAAAGATACGGGTAATTAGTATTAGTCAGCTTAATATATTACTATACTTACACTTCTAACCTATCAACCTGGTATTCTTCCAGGACCCTTAAAGGATATCTCATCTTGAGGAAGGCTTCCCACTTAGATGCTTTCAGCGGTTATCCTTTCCGAACGTAGCTACCCAGCACTTACCCTTGGCAGGATAACTGGTACACTAGAGGTTCGTCCATTTCGGTCCTCTCGTACTAAAAATAGCTCCTCTCAAATATCCAACGCTTGTGGCAGATAGGGACCAAACTGTCTCACGACGTTCTGAACCCAGCTCGCGTACCGCTTTAAATGGCGAACAGCCATACCCTTAGGACCTGCTCCAGCCCTAGGATGCGATGAGCCGACATCGAGGTGCCAAACCCTCCCGTCGATGTGAACTCTTGGGGAGGATAAGCCTGTTATCCCCGGAGTACCTTTTATTCGTTAAGTGACGGCGCTTCCACTTGCCACCGCCAGATCACTAAGACCTACTTTCGTATCTGTTCGACTTGTCAGTCTTACAGTTAAGCTACCTTATGCCTTTACACTTACAAAGTGATTTCCAACCACTCTAAGGTAACCTTTGCGCACCTCCGTTACTCTTTAGGAGGCGACCGCCCCAGTCAAACTACCCACCTGGCACTCTCCTCATATTTCTATAAGTTAGAAACTTAATTAAACAAGGGTGGTATTTCAAGATTGACTCCACTATCCCTAACGAGATAGCTTCAAAGTCTCCCACCTATCCTACACATATTTAATCAAATCTCAATACCAAGCTATAGTAAAGGTTCACGGGGTCTTTCCGTCTAACCACAAGTAATCGGCATCTTCACCGATACTTCAATTTCACCGAGCTCCACGTTGAGACAGCGTCCAAATCGTTACACCATTCGTGCGGGTCGGAACTTACCCGACAAGGAATTTCGCTACCTTAGGACCGTTATAGTTACGGCCGCCGTTTACTGGGGCTTAAATTCAATGCTTCGAATAAACTAACATCTCCTCTTAACCTTCCAGCACCGGGCAGGTGTCAGTCCCTATACTTCTCTTTACAGATTTGCAGAGACCTGTGTTTTTGGTAAACAGTCGTTTGGACCATTTTTATGCTACCTAATTACTTAGGTCGTACTTATCCCGAAGTTACGTACGTATTTTGCAGAGTTCCTTAACGTGGATTCTCTCGCGCGCCTTAGAATTTTCATCCCACCTACCTGTGTCGGTTTGCGGTACGGTCCCTTATAGCCTAACCTTAGAAGCTATTTCTTGGCACCTTGACTACCTACATTTCATGTTACCTAAATAACACTCATCATCACATCTTAGCTCTCTTAACGGATTTTCCTATTAAGATCATCACCTTAATGCTTAAACTAGGACAACCATCGCCTAGCAGTAGTTAACCTCATGCGTCACTCCATCGAAACTATAAGAGGTACGGGAATATTAACCCGTTTCCCATCGACTACACTTTTCAGCTTTGCCTTAGGGGCCGACTAACCCTGGGAAGACGACCTTTACCCAGGAAACCTTAGGTTTTCGGCGAATGGGGATCTCACCCATTTTTTCGTTACTCATACCTGCATTCTCACTTCTGATACCTCCATCAAGCTTTCCAGCTTGACTTCTCTGGCTTACAGAACGCTCCCCTACCATTTTAACTTTAGTTAAAATCCAAAGCTTCGGTAATGTGTTTAGCCCCGTTACATTATCGGCGCTTAAGTACTCGACCAGTGAGCTATTACGCACTCTTTAAAGGTATGGCTGCTTCTAAGCCAACCTCCTGGCTGTTTACGTACCTAAACCTCCTTTTCCACTTAACACATTTTTGAGACCTTAGCTGTTGGTCTGGGTTGTTTCCCTCTCGACTATGAACCTTATCGCCCACAGTCTCACTCCTATTCATCATTTAATAGCATTCGGAGTTTAACTGAGTTTGGTACCCTTTGACAGGCCCTAGCTCAATTAGTGCTCTACCTCTATTAAACTAAAATAAGGCTGAACTTAAATCCATTTCGGGGAGAACCAGCTATCTCCGAGTTTGTTTAGCCTTTCACTCCTATTCACAGCTCATCCCTGCCTTTTTAAACAGACTAGAGTTCGGCCCTCCACTTGGTTTTACCCAAGCTTCAGCCTGGCCATAAATAGATCACTCGGCTTCGGGTCTACCACATCTAACTAAATCGCCCTTTTAAGACTCGCTTTCGCTTCGGCTCCAGCACTTCTATGCTTTAACCTTGCTAGACATGATAACTCGCAGGTTCATTATGCAAAAGGCACGCCATCACCGCAATAAATTACGGCTTTGACTGCTTGTAAGTCTACGGTTTCAGTTCTATTTCACTCCCCTCCCGGGGTTCTTTTCACCTTTCCCTCACGGTACTCTTCTCTATCGGTAGCTTTTTAGTATTTAGCCTTGGAGAGTGGTCTCCCCAGCTTCAGACAAGGTTTCTCGTGTCTCGTCCTACTCAGGAACATTTTAAAAAGATATTTACATTTAAATTACAGGACTATCACCTTCTTTGGTTAAACTTTCCAGATTATTCTTCTATATAAATATTTTGTAACTTTTTTGCTTATCACAGACTAAGCTTAAACGTCCTACAACCCTCTAAATGCAACGCTCTGTAGCTTGGCACATTTAAAGTTTGGGCTACTCCCCTTTCGCTCGCCGCTACTAAGGGAATCTCTTTGATTTCTTTTCCTCAGGGTACTTAGATGGTTCACTTCCCCTGGTATCGCCTCTATTACTTAAATAATAGATAGCCAGCATCTTGCTAGCTGGATTACTCCATTCGGTAATCTTGGGATCAATAAATGTTTGCTTCTCCCCCAAGCTTTTCGCAGCTTACCACGACCTTCTTCGCCTTAAAGCTCCTAGGCATTCACCATAGACTCTTATTACTTTGACCATATTTTTATCTTCCATCTCTATTTTGCCAATTTGTTTATGCAACATAAAATAATATATATCTTTGTTTAATTCATGTCAATACTTATTTCAATATTTTAATAAATAAATTTACAAAAATATATTACTAACAAAAATTTTTATATTTTAAATAAAAGATTCTGACAAAACAAAACCAAATGCTAAACATACGAATACAAATCATCCATATTTGATATCAAGCTCAAAAAAATCAATCAAAAATCTAGCAACACCGTCCTCATTATTACTAAATCTTGTTATTTCATTATTTGATAAATTAGCCTTAAGAAATTCATTGGAATTTTTCATTAAAACTCCTTTGCCAAGATTTTTAAGCATCTCATAATCATTATTATTATCTCCAAACGCCAAAACATCGCACAATGGTATACTCTCAAGCAAAGCAATATTTTTAATAGCATTATATTTGTCAGCATTAATATTGGTAACCTCTAATAAATCCTTAGAAGAAAAAAACACCCTTATATCTTGAAAATCCTTACTATTAATCTCATCATCAAGTTTATTAAGAGTTGACAAATTATCACAATAATAAACAATCTTAGAAACAAAATCAACGTCCAACTTAGTCAAATCTCCAATAACAACACTTAAACCTAAATCTCTAATAAAATGTTTCATAATAGGACTTTTAACATCTGAATTGGAATACCAAGTATCAAAGGTATAAAGATTAACATCAACATTGCTTTTATGTATCTTGAGAATTTCTTTTACCAAGCTATAACTCATTGTATGTCTAAAAATCAAATTTTCTTGCAAAAAAACTTCAGCTCCATTTGCCGTTACAAGATAACTTTCATTAATATTAACTTCTTTTAATTGATTTCTGACATTTTTAATTTCAATCAACCTTCTACCAGTTGCAATAATTATTTTAAAATCTCTCTCCAAAGCCAAAAGGACCTCAAGAGTTAAAAAAGAAATCTCATGACTGTCATTTAACAAAGTTCCATCAAGATCAAAAACCAACAATTTATATCTTTTATAATTAGAATTCATATATAAATCTCTCTTGTAAGATATAATATCACAAATAATTTATTCTCAATAAATCGCTTTTAAAGCATAAATAATCAAATTTAATAATAATATATGTTTTAAAACTTCATTTAAAAAAATCAAGGCCTTGAAACAAATTTATTGTTTTCAATATAAAACCTCCAAAGCTTATTCATATCCCTCTCTTGTGCATAATTGATATTTATTCTTTTTGAACAAACTATATTAAAATCTAGGTTCAAGCCCTTTTGTAAAAAAAGCTCATTATTCCCGATAAGATCAACTTTATTAAAAGTTAAATCAATGTTTAAAAATTTTGTAAGTTTGCCAGGACCATTAGTAAGAATACTTTTCTCTTCTAATGATATAGAAATGGGCTCCACACTTCTGATTAAAACAGCTTGAGGATTATTTTTATCTGAAGTCACAACGTTAAACATATAATGTATGCCATATATTATATATACATAAGAATACCCCCCTATGTTATACATAGCATTTGTTCGATTTGTTCTCTTGCCACCATAAGAATGACAAGCACTATCTGTTATCCCCATATAAGCTTCTGTTTCAACGATTTTGGTAACTATTTCTTTTTTATCAATTTTTCTGATCAATAGATTGCCAAGCAACAACCTTGCAACAGTAATAGCATCTTGCAAAAAAAAACATCGATCCATGACCTCAATTTTAAAACAAGATAACAATAATAAAAATATTATTGATAGAACATGTAAAATACCATAACATATGACCCACAATAAGAATAAAAACTAAAAAATTTTCATCCAATAATACATATTTAATAAAATTTTTGGTCAATTAATAAACTTTACTAAGTAAAGCGCAAAAATTTTAAATTACATAAAGCTATATTATTTAGATCTACTTATATAAAAAATTAAAAACAATTCTTTAAAATCTAAATTGGGAATATACAATTTATGAGAAGACCTAATCAATGTACCATCTATTAATAAAAATTAATTCCTAAAATAGATACTTGAAGTTTTATCCAATTATAAACACCACCAATAAAATGTTTTGCATTGAAAAAAACAAACATTAATCGCACATAACAAATCAAGTATATTGTCCTTTTAGAATTATCCTTTATATATATCTTTATAGCCTATAAAACCAAATTAAAAGAGGCGGATCAGCCTAATATAAATAAAATTATATAAAAATACTAATCTATAAAATTATTCAAGCAGTAAAAATAAAAAATTAATCAAGTTGATTAATAGAAAATAATTCTTAAAATTAATCCATCCTTAAATAAGATATCTTAAAAAGTTATCAAAATAAAAAGGATAAATTTAATTAATCATTGCCAACCTCTTGTAAAAAAGTTAAATCAAGGAATAATGCTATAATCTTAAAAGTTTTTATGATTTACACACGCTATAAACATGTAATTAAATACTGTAATTGAAATTTCAATCTTAAAAAAGATGGGTATCGATTATAATAATCTTTCAAACAGCCAAAAATAAAATTTGCAAACTTCGTAAAATACTTATATAAAATAACAAGTATTGAACAACATCTAAAAAATTATAAATTAGATGAAATATTTCTTGCATCTTGAAAAGATGCAAAATATATTGACAAAGCCAAAAGATTAAAATAAAATTTGAAAAGAGTTAGTATGTTTAAGGGATCATAGCTCAGGTGGTTAGAGCGCAGGTCTGATAAACCTGAGGTCGGATGTTCAACTCATCCTGGTCCCAATATAAAAATTTAAAAGCGTTTTATTGTCTTAATTCCTACAAAGCTAACTTAAACTATTAATTAAGAAGATCATAGCAAAAAATTTGGTTAGTTTTAAAGCATATTTACAACTCATTACAACAACTAATTTTATTCTAAAAATGGCTAATTTCTGACTTCTTGGATTCAATTACATAAAAATTATCATCAAAAGAAAAGAGGAGGGAAGAGTTAACGAAATTAGAATTAATTTACCTTTCTCTTAGAAAGGAGGTGATCCAGCCGCACTTTCCAGTACGGCTACCTTGTTACGACTTCACCCCCCTCACTAAACATACCTTAAATACCTTCCTCCCTTGCGGGTTAGAATAATAGCTTCGGGTATCCTCAACTCGGGTGGTGTGACGGGCGGTGTGTACAAGGCCCGAGAACGTATTCACCGTATCATTCTGATATACGATTACTAGCGATTCCAACTTCATGAAGTCGAGTTTCAGACTTCAATCCGGACTGAGACCTGCTTTATGCGTTTTGCTTCACATCACTGTTTCGCTTCGCTTTGTACAGGCCATTGTAGCACGTGTGTAGCCCAGGACATAAGGGCCATGATGATTTGACGTCATCCTCACCTTCCTCCGACTTATCACCGGCAGTCTTATCTGAGTCCCCATCATTACATGCTGGTAACAGATAATAAGGGTTGCGCTCGTTGCGGGACTTAACCCAACACCTCACAGCACGAGCTGACGACAACCATGCAGCACCTGTATATAGACCCCAAACGGGGAATAATTATCTCTAACTATATCCTATATATGTCAAGCCCTGGTAAGGTTCCTCGCGTATCATCGAATTAAACCACATGCTCCACCGCTTGTGCGGGCCCCCGTCAATTCCTTTGAGTTTCACTCTTGCGAGCATACTCCCCAGGCGGCACACTTAACACGTTAGCTTCGGTACTAACTTTTAGTTAACACCAAGTGTGCATCGTTTACAGCGTAGACTACCAGGGTATCTAATCCTGTTTGCTCCCTACGCTTTCGTGACTCAGCGTCAGTCTTGACCCAGAAGTTCGCCTTCGCCTCCGGTATTCTTCCTGATATCAACAGATTCCACCCTTACACCAGGAATTCTAACTTCCTCTATCAGACTCTAGACATACAGTTTCCAACATAGTTCCACAGTTGAGCTGTGGTATTTTACGCATAGACTTATATATCCGCCTACTCACCCTTTACGCCCAATAATCCCGAACAACGCTCGCCCCTTACGTATTACCGCGGCTGCTGGCACGTAATTAGCCGGGGCTTATTCATAAATTAACGTCATCACTTTACCATTTCCTGCAAAGCTTATTCCTCATTTATAAAAGAATTTTACAATCTTTCGACCTTCTTCATTCACGCAGTGTCGCTCCGTCAGGCTTTCGCCCATTGCGGAAGATTCTTAGCTGCTGCCTCCCGTAGGAGTCTGGACCGTATCTCAGTTCCAGTGTGACCGTTCACCCTCTCAGGCCGGTTACTTATCATCGCCTTGGTAGGCATTTACCCTACCAACTAGCTAATAAGACGCAGACTCATCTACAAGCGAAGCTTTAAAGGCTTCCTTTCATCAATTAACAAATTAATTGACCTTATTCGGTATTAGCTACTATTTCTAATAGTTATCCCCATCTCATAGGTAGATCATCCACGCGTTACTCACCCGTTCGCCACTGAATGTATTGCTACATCCCGTTTGACTTGCATGCTTAAGACGCACTGCCAGCGTTAGTTCTAAGCCAGGATCAAACTCTTCGTTATTTTTATTTTACATTTAAAAAATTAACAGGTTTTGTTTATTCTTTTGTTTGGCTTTTAACCTTACTTAACTCTTCCCTTCTCTCATCTTCCAATAATTATTTCAACCTTTAACACTTTAACAAAAGAAGGATCACATTGTCAATACCTTTATATTTTTTTATTACTACAAAACATAAAAAATAAATTTTATTAACCAACCAAGATAAAAACATTAACAACCACATTTTTCATTAACAGGTAAAGTTGTAAGGATTTTTTTTAATTTATTCCCTAATTTAGCTTTTAAATAATCAAAAAAAGTTCTAAAATTTTCATTATCTCCTTTAAACTTTATCCACAGTTCTTTAAAGGTCAAAATTCCTTCCCTAAGATCGCTATAATTAGAAAAAGACGCGTTGCAATCACTATACATTAAATTATAAAAATCAGAATCCTGCTTATCCTTAAAAAAATCTATACTTGGTATTTTTTTAGCAAAAGCGAATCCTCTCTCATAAGCTGTACCTGCATCAACATAATTAACCAAAGCTAAAACAACATCACTACTAACTAGCTCTTTTAAATCTACTTCTCTTATTTTCTCTCTTATATCTCTATTTGCAAACTTATAATCAACCTTTTCAAGCAATCCCATCTTTTTAACAGCATGATGCTCTGGAGAAAACACATCCAAATTGAACTCTTCAAGAAATTTTAAAACCTCATCCCTAAGTTTAATTTCTTCTTCGCTAAAGAATGGACAAGCTAAATAAATTTTCATAAAAACCCCTATTGAAATTCAAGTATAACACAATAAATCAATCGCGCAAAACAAGCAATCAACAAAGTTTTTTTCTTATAAATAGTAAGCATTTATTATGAACGACTCCTGCTAACTAAAATAGTAAATTCTCCTTTAATTTTTTCCCTGCTTGATTCGAAGTAATTTTTTAGCTCTAAAGGCTTGCCAATTTGATACTCCTCATAGATTTTTGTCATCTCACGACCAATAAGAATCTTTGCATCCAAACTAACAGAAGAAATTTCAACAAGTAACTTTAAAAGCCTATAACCAGATTCGAGCAACACAAATGCATCGCCCCTTTCATATAGCTCAGCAATCCTTTTAAGCCTTTTAAGACCTTTATTGGGCAAAAATCCTTCAAAAAGAACTGATTTATCTCTAAAAGGGTTAACGCTTACAATCGTATTAAAAGAGCTTACTCCAGGAATTGGACAAACTTTGTAACCCTCTCTAAAAGCAGAAGCAACTAATAAGCCACCAGGATCACTAAGACATGGGGTACCAGCGTCACTAACAAAAGCGACAGAAACTCCTTTTGCCAAATATTCTAATAATAAGCTTACCTTCTTATTTTCTGTTACGGCATTACATGAAATCATTTTTTTATTAATTTTATATCTCGACAAAAGTTTGCTGGTGACTCTTGTATCTTCTGCGAAAATAACATTTACCGATTTTAAAACCTCAATTGCTCGATAAGTAATGTCTCCTAAATTACCTATTGGTGTGCCAACAATATATAACATAGCTCTTTTTGATTCCTCCAAAACAAAAATAAAATAATATATTAAAAGCATTTCTCTTAATAATAAGACCCCAAAATCTTTACTAACTAATACAAGAATAAGCTATAAGCTACATTTATATAGTTATAAAAATACTTGCTTTTGTGTTACATTTAGTTATATTATTAAGTATTAATAACTAAAAAGTTAAAAGAAAAGGACAATTTATGTTTGCATTAATTAGAAAAATATTCATAATTTATTTTCTATGTATTACTCTTGCAGGCTTTGCTATGATCTTTATTGATAGTAAATTTACCGAGCAGTCTGATGCTAAAGAGACCCAAAACAAAATCAATCAACATACAATTGATCCTAACTTGATTATGTTTACATCTTCCATAGGAGGATTTTTAGGCGTTTATGCTGGGATCTGGATCTTCAACTATGACAAAAACAATTTCTACCTAAGTTGGGGAAATTTAATAATACTGATATATAATATGGCCCTAATTATCACCGTATATTCTAAATCTCATAATTAACCAAAACATATTCTACCTATTTTAATCTTTCATAAATTATTAACTATAATACCTCTTTTAATCATATACTTATAAACTTCTTCAGGATTTTCCAAGCTTTCAATCAAGCTTTCTGCCTTGTCATTTATTTTTTCCACCAACTTTTTATAAGCTACTTTTATTCCCCTACTTTCTAAAAAATCCTTTGCGGGCTGAGAAACAACACCAGCTTGAACATTTTGAAGCCCAATATTATAAATAATAATAGCTGATGCCTTGCCCACAACTTTATCGTAAATTTCAAGTCCTTCTTTATTCTGAATATACTTGTTGATAAAATTGTCTACCTCTAAAAGAGGTTTTAATCCCCTTTCCATATTAGAATAAAGTATTTTATGATCTTTGAACAACCTTAATGTTGGATTCAAGCCTGATATCATTTAAAACCCCTTTTTTCGCCATACTTTATATTAATCAATAATAAAAATAAACACTATTAATAATATACATAAACAATAAATACTTCAATATCTAAAAAGATAGTATACTTAGGCTATATGATGTTTGTGCCAAAAAATAACAATAATTTTAAAATTGAAGTAAAAAAATCTATCTTTGTTTCATATATTTTTAACATAGAAAAAAAAGAAGATATAAATAAAATGATTAAAAATCATAAAGTACAATTCAAAAATGCTACTCATGTGGTTTATGGATTTAGAATTGGGAATATAAACTCATTTCTCAATGGAATGAGCGATGACAGAGAACCTAATCTAACAGCTGGAAAACCTACATTAGACGCCATAATACACAACAATTTAACTGATACCTTAATAATCACACTAAGATATTTTGGAGGTACCTTGCTTGGTAGAGGAGGATTAATAAAAGCATATTATAAATCTGCTAAAGAAGTTATTAAGACTACGCCTTTAACAGAAAAAGAGGAATTAGAAATTTTAAGTTTAGATTTAAATTATAACCAATATAATTTTCTATTAAAAATGAAAAATAAACTTGAAATAGAAATAGCAGATTCAAACTTTTCAAACAAAATAAGCACTTCAATTAAATTTAAAACAAAAAATAAACAAAAAATATCAAAATTTTTTATAGAAAGCGGCTTAATCCAAGAAATCCCCAGGTCTCATAAAAAATAGTATACATATCAAATAATTAAATATTTAAAAACTATATTAAAGTATTATTATTTTTACCATTTTTGTTTTAAAATATAAAAACAAAACCAAATAAAAAGAGAAAATTTATATGAAAATAATATCTATAATCAATCAAAAAGGGGGCGTGGGAAAAACTACAAGCGCCATTAATATTTCTTATTCAATGACTCTACTTGATAAAAAAATTCTTCTAATAGATATTGATTCACAAGGAAACTCTACTAGCGGCACAAATACTTCAAAACATAAAGCCGAAAACTCAAGCTATGAACTTATTAACAAAAAAATAAAAGTTAAACCCTTAAATCATTTTAAATTAGACATTATTCCGTCTAGTATTAAATTGGCTTTACTCGAAAAAGAATTAATAAATGAACTTTCAAGAGAAAATTTTCTAAAAAGTGCATTAACGCTATATAAAAAAGATAAGTATGATTTTATTATCATCGATTGTCCTCCCACACTTTCAATATTAACTATAAATGCCCTTATTGCAAGCAATTACTTATTAATACCAATTGAAACAGAATTTTTTGCATTTGAAGGCATAAACCAACTAATAGATACAATAAATACTGTAAAGCAAATAAACAAAAACTTAGAAATTACGGGTGTTTTTATAAATAAATACGACATAAGAAATAAAAGCAAAGAAAAATATGTAAGTTCTTTAAAAAAAGTTTTTAAAGAAAAACTTTTAAATACAAAAATAAGAAAAAATATAACCATTTCAAAATCTCAAGAAGCAAAAATGCCTGTATATGAATATGACAAAGAAAGTAATGCTGCAAAAGATTTCTTAGAACTCTCAAAAGAAATAATAAGCAAAATCAAGGAATAACTATGTCTGACAATCTAGAAACTTTAATGTTTCTAATGGGTAAAAAATTAGAAACATCTTCTAACAAGATAGAAAACATCGAAAAAAAAGAAATTATTTCAATTGAAAGAAAAAGCTTTGATTACGATAAACTAGATAAAGCTATTTCTATTTTTTTAAAAACAAAGCAATATGAAATTTTCAATATTTTTAATAATACTTATACAAAAATTGGAAAGATACTCAAAGAAACCCAAGATAAATTAAAAGGGAACAACCAACATAATGGGCTTTTTTATCAGTGGTTCAAAAGCATGGGATTTAAAAAAGACAAGGTTTACGCTTTAATATCAAGATACAATCTGCTTGTCGAAAATTCCGACAAGCAGATTGTTATAGAAAAATTACCGTTATCATTATCATATGAAATATCTAAAAAATCCTGTCCCTCTATTTTAAAAAATGAAGTTCTAAATGGAAAAATAAATTCTTTAAAAGAATTTAAAATTGTTTATAAAAAAAGTTTTGACTTTGAAAAAAAACGCAAATCATTAACTAACAAAGATAAAAAATATGAAACCGCTATAAAAGAAACATTGGATTTTATATTAAAAAATACAAAAGAATTCAAAAATATTGAATTTAATAAATTCAACCAAGAAAGTTTGAAATCATTTTTTCATTCTATTCTTGAAATAAAGAGAAAAATAAACCTTATTAAAAAGAATTCTATATAAATTTTATTGCTCATTTTGCAAACATTAAGTCATTCTTGCTTTTAAATTTAACCATAAATAATAAGACATAGACTATACTCTTTATTTAAAGCATAAGCTTTCTTTACTAGAATTAAACAATTCTAAAATAAGTTCAAAAATTTACATATTGTGATAAACACTTAAAAAACAAACACTTCCATAAAATTTTTTAAAAAAAATATTTTACAATCTTTAAATTATAAAAACCATTTATCCAATATGGCCGAAAAATGAAACAATCCTTCTTAAATCACCCGATGTAAAATACTCTATTTCTATTTTTCCTTTATCTTGATTCCCTTTAATATCTATTTTTGTTTGGATCTTATTAAATAAAAATTCTTTTATATTGCTTAAAAAAGGATCTTGATCTAACTCCTTTTTTCCCACTATAGATTTATACAAATTTTTAACATATTTTTCTGTATCTCTTACAGAAAATTTTTTTTTCAGTATTATTAAATAGAGATTATACCTGTCTTGCTTATCTTTTAAAGATAAAATCACTTTAGCATGCCCAAAAGAAATTTCTTTCCTATGTACTGCATTTAATATTTCTTCTTCAAGATCTAAAATCCTGACTAAATTTGAAATATAGGCTCTACTTTTGCCAATTTTTTCAGATAAATCCTTTTGAGTTAAAGAATATTTGTTCATTACATTTTTATAGGCATAGGCTTCCTCAACAGGAGTTAAATTTTCTCTTTGAATATTTTCAACCAAAGGCATAAAATCTCTAAAATATCCTTCTATATTAATCTCAATAACAGGAACATTTGACATCTGAATAAGTTTGGCAGCTCTAAACCTTCTTTCTCCTACTATTATTTTATATCTCTCGTTTTCTTTACAAACAATTATAGGTTGTAAAATTCCATTTTCTTTTATAGAAACACTTAACTCTTCCAATTCAACAATACTAAAAGACTTCCTTGGCTGATCATTATCAATATCTAAAAGCTGAATATCTACCATTTTAAAAACTCCATCCATATTATCAGAACCTCCTACAACACAAAATTTTATCAGGTTATAATATTGAATTTCAATTTAAGAATAAAAAAAAGAATGCTCCACGTGGAACATTCTTAAATAAGAAAAACCAATTTTTTATTTAATAAATTTCGAAACAGAAATCAAGCTATCATTATCAAGAGACAATACTTGAATTCCTCTAGCATCTTTGCCTTGTTCAGATACTTTCCCAGCTACTGTTCTTAAAGCTTTTGAACGTTTACTTACAAGCAAGATTTCATCATCCTCTGAAACTGCTATAGCATCAACAACACTACCCGCTTTTTTATCAGATTTTTTATAACTAGTATATCCAGTGGCTCCTCTTTTAAGTTCAGATATTTTAGATATGCTTAATCTTTTTCCATATCCATTCTCAGAAATAATCAAAAGATAAGGATTTTCTCTAACTGCCAAAACTTTAACAAACAAATCCCCTTCTTTTAATTTCATTCCACAAACACCTTGGGTACCTCTATTAGTAAGTCTAACATCACTTGAATTAAATATAAATGCACTACCCTTTTTAGAAAGACAAATTACTTTTTCATTCTTAGAAACAATCTCTGCACTTGTAACAAAATCTTTATTATTAAGTTTAATAACAATAACACCTCTTGACTTTACTGTTTTAAAATCTGTAGATTCAAATCTAGCTATCTTTCCGCTTGCAGTTGTAAGCAATAAATAAACATCATCAGCAAAATCCTTACTATTCTTAATAGTTAATATTTCTTCTTGATCTCCCAAACTAATAAGCTCACTAATATTTTGACCTTTTGAAGCTCTTGAAGAATCTTTTATTTCATAAGCATTGATCAAATAAAGCTTTCCTTCATTTGAAATCATAAACAAACAATCATGAGTATTTACACACAAAGCAATAACAACTTCATCTCCATCATGAAGATCAAAAGAATTGAGACCTTTTCCTCCTGTACCCTGCAATTTATACTCATTTTGTGAAAGTCTTTTAAGGAAACCTTTCTTTGTAAGCATAACAACAATATTTTCTTTTTGCATTAAATCCGACATACTAGTTTTTAAAACCTCCTCATCATAAATTATTTTAGTTCGACGTTCATCGCCAAATTTCAAACCTAAATTTATAGTTTCTTCTCTTATGATATTAATAATCCTTGCTGGATTCAAGAGAATATCTTCATAATCTTTTATTAAGCTTAAAAGTACATTAAGCTCCTCTTCAAGCTTAAAAATCTCAAGAGATGTAAGTTTTTGCAACTTCATATCAAGAACTGAATTGGCTTGAATCTCTGAAAGTCCAAAATTTACAATAATTTTTTCCTTTGCATCTTTTGCCAATTTAGACGACTTAATAATCCTAATAACCTCGTCTATATTATTTAAAGCAATATTCAATCCTTCAAGAATATGGGCTTTTTCTTTAGCCTTTCTCAGATTAAATTCAATACGCCTTTCAATAATATTTTTTCTATGCTCAATAAATTCAAATAATAATTCTTCCAAATTTAACTGTTTGGGAATGCCCTTGACAAGAGCTAAATTATTTATACTAAAATGCTTTTTAAATTCAGTATATTCATAAAGCAAATTCATAATAACATGTGGATTGAATCCTCTTTTAACTTCAAGAACTATTCTAATACCTTCTCTATCAGACTCATCTCTTATATCTAAAAGCCCCTCTAGCTTTTCTTCTTTTGCCAAAAAAGCAACTTTCATAAGAAGCGCAGATTTATTTACCGTATAAGGTATTTCTGTGACAATTATGGCATTTCTCTCTTCTGTTCTTTCTTCAATATGATATCTTGCCCTTATAACAACACTTCCCTTACCAGTTTTGTAGGCTTTAATTAAATTGTCATTATAAACAATCTCTCCAGAAGTTGGAAAATCGGGCCCCTTAACTATCTTTAGTAAATCAAAAATAGAAGCATTCTCATTGTCTAACATATAAACAATAGCATCACAAATTTCTCTTAAATTGTGCGGCGCCATGTTAGTAGCCATTCCAACAGCAATTCCACTAGAACCATTTACCAAAAGAAACGGCAATGAGGAAGGCATAACCTCAGGCTCACTTAAAGAATCGTCATAATTTGACTTAAAATTAACAGTCTCTTTATCTATATCTTTAACAATATATTCAGCTATTCTTTCCATTTTAGCTTCAGTATATCGCATAGCAGCAGGGGGATCTCCATCAATAGATCCAAAATTTCCTTGCCCTCGTATTACAGGATACCTAAGTGAAAAATCTTGAGCAAGTCTTACAAGAGCATCATAAATTGACTGATCTCCGTGAGGATGATATTTCCCAAGAACATCTCCTACTATTCTTCCTGCTTTTTTAAAAGCTTTATCAGAACGAAGTCCCATCTCATACATAGAATAAAGTATTCTTCTATGAACTGGCTTAAGACCATCTCTTACATCTGGAAGAGCTCTGGAAACAATAACCGACATTGCATAATTCAAATAAGAAGTTTTTATTTCATCTTCTATCTTAATATTTAATATTTGTTCTTTACTTTCTCCAACTGCCATTAACGCTCCAATTACACATCAAGATTAATTACATTAAGTGCATTCTGCTCAATAAACTCTCTTCTAGGCTCAACTACATCCCCCATAAGAGTAACAAAAATTTTTTCAGCCTCAATAGCATCATCTATATTCACCAATCTCATTTTTCTTCTAGCAGGATCCATAGTAGTTTCCCAAAGCTGCGTTGGATTCATCTCGCCAAGCCCTTTATATCTTTGAAGAGAAATACTATTGCGATTTTGAGTTTCAATAGAATCTAAAAATTTTTCTTTTTCTTTCTCATCGTAAAAATAATAAATATGATTGTCATATTTTATCTTATAAAGAGGAGGCATTGCTATATATACATAACCGTTTTCAATCAAATCTCTCATATATCTAAAGAAAAAAGCTAAAAGCAAAGTTCTAATATGAGATCCATCAACATCAGCATCTGCCATAATAATAACCTTGTGATAACGAAGTTTTGTAATATCAAAACTTCTTCCCACTCCTGCACCAAGAGATGCAATTATAGGAATAAGCTTATCATTGGTGATTACCTTATCTTCTCTTGTTTTTTCAACATTAAGCATTTTCCCCCATAATGGCAAAATAGCCTGAAAAAATCTATTTCTACCCATTTTAGCACTTCCTCCAGCAGAATCACCTTCTACAATATAAATCTCTCTTTCTAAAGGATTTTTAGAAGCGCAATCAGCCAATTTTCCGGGCAATGCCAAGCTTTCAAACGCATTTTTTTTTCTCTCCGATTCTCTTGCTTTTCTTGCAGCCTCACGAGCACGAGCAGCTTTTATTGCTTTTCCAAGAATAATATCTATCTCTAAAGGATTTAAATTAATAATTTCCAATAAATGCTCATATACAATAATCTCGACTATCTTTTTTATCTCAGAATTACCAAGTTTATTCTTTGTTTGACCTTCAAATTGAGGTTCTGGAATCTTAATAGAAATAACAGCTGTAAGCCCTTCTTTAAAATCATCTCCTGTAAGATTTGGAATATCTTTTTTGCTTATTTTCGAATTTTTAAAAGCTTCATTCATAGCCTTGGTAAGTCCACTTCTAAAGCCCATGACATGAGTTCCCCCTTCTCTTGTATTAATATTATTAACAAAAGAAAGAATATTGTCAGAATAACTTTCAGTCCACTTAAGCCCCACATTAACAATAACATCATTAATAAAACCATCAATATAATAAGATTCAAATTGAAAAGCTTTACTGTTATTGGTTAAATAATCTACAAAAGATTTTATTCCACCTTCAAAATAAAATTTAGAAGATTTTTCTTTACCAAATCTTTTATCTTCAATTGAAATTTGTATTCTATCGTTTAAAAACGCAAGTTCTCTAAGTCTTTTTTCAAGAACATCAAAATTATAATCTAAAGTTTCAAAAATTTCAGAATCTGCTAAAAAAGTAACCTTAGTACCCGTAGTAGAAGATTCACCCACAACTTCTACTTTAGAAGTTGGAATACCTTTTGAAAAAGTTTGCCTAAAAATTTTTCCATCCCGATTAACACAAACTTCTAAAAACGAAGACAAAGCATTTACAACTGAAATTCCAACACCATGCAATCCTCCAGAAACTTTATAAGTACCTTTATTAAACTTACCCCCAGAATGTAATTTTGTTAAAACAAGTTCAAGAGCACTAATTCCTTCCTCTTCATGGATGTCAGTAGGAATTCCCCTTCCATTATCAATTACAGTTATGGTATTATCTAAATTTATAACAACGTCTATTTTATCGCAAAACCCTGCTAAAGCCTCATCAATACTGTTGTCAACCACCTCGTAAACCAAATGGTGCAAACCATTAACGGAAACAGAGCCTATATACATACCAGGCCTTTTCCTAACAGCTTCAAGTCCTTTTAAAACTTGAATGTTACTAGCAACATAATTCATAAACCTTCCATTCATTTAATCATAATCTAGACACAAATAAATTTTACATTAAAAAAAAAATAATATCTATTACATAAAAAGAACTAAAAAAATTTAAAAATTCTAATTATCAAAAAATTATTAAAAATTCATAAACAATTCAGACAGAATCCTAATTTAACATTATACTATTATAATGTTAAAAGTATAGTACTAAAACCAACAAGGACAAAAAATGGAAAAATCAAAAAATATATGGAGTTTGATTTTAACAGAAATAAAAAAAGAACTATCAGAAGAAGAATTTTATGTTTGGTTTGAAAACTTGTGTTTTTTAGAATCAATAGATGACAATATTAAAATATCTACCCCAAATTTATTTCACAAAAATCAAATAGAAAAAAGATTTACAAAAAAAATAAAAGAAATCCTTATAGAAAACGGTTATAATAACGTAGTTATTACATTTACAAATCAATCGTCCAAAACATATTCTAACGAACAAGAACGCAAAAACCCAAACTTTAATGAGACTTTTCAAAATTCCGACAAGCTTAAAGAAAAAACACTCTCTAAAGAACCAATTCAAAATATTAAAGATCACATAAAGATGTATATAAAAAAAGAAGAAGAGCTTGCAAATTATAAAAATCCCTTTCTTAAAAAAAGATATACATTCGAAAATTTTATCATAGGACCAAATAATAAACTTGCTTATAATGCCAGCTTGTCAATCGCAAAAAATCCTGGAAAAAAATATAATCCGTGTTTAATTTACGGTGGAGTTGGTCTTGGAAAAACACATTTGCTTCAAAGCATAGGAAACAAAACAGAAGAATTGCACCAAAACTTCAAGATATTGTATGTTACTGCTGAAAATTTTTTAAACGAGTTTGTAGAAAGCATAAAGACTAACGAAACAAAAAAATTTAAAAAAAAATATAGATACTTAGACATGCTACTCATAGACGATATCCACGACTTACAAAAAAAAGAAAGCATACAAGAAGAGCTTTTTCACACATTCAATGCCCTTTATGAAGACAACAAACAATTAGTCTTCACATGTGACCGACCTCCTTCTGAACTTATTAATTTCACAGATAGATTAAAAAGCAGATTTACAAGAGGATTAAATGTTGATATATCAAAACCTAACTTTGAACTCAGAGTAGCCATTGTTGAAAAAAAAGCAGAAGAGGATGGTATAAAAGTCCCTAAAAACATACTAAATCTGGTTGCCGAAAAAGTTACAACAAATGTAAGAGATCTTGAAGCTGCTGTAACAAAACTAAAAGCATATATAGATTTAGACAAAATAGAAATTGACATTGACATTGTTGAAAAAATAATCAAAGAAATAATAATTTATGAAAAAGAAACAACTAGAGAGTCAAATAAGAAAATCAATATCGAAAATATAAAAAAAATACTCTTAAGAGAGCTCAAAATTGTAAATAAAGACATTGAAGGAAATAGTAAAAAGCCAGAAATAACAAAAGCTAGACATATTTATGCATACCTTTTGAGGAATTTTACAGAGCTATCAACAGTTGAAATTGGAAAAATTATTGGAGGAAAAACCCATTCAACAGTGCTTTATTCAATAAATAAAATAGATAGAGACAGAAATAATGACAAAGAAATCAACAATTTAATAACAGAACTTATGAACAAAATAAAAAAAACCTAAATCTAATTGAAAAATCAAACCTCCTTTTAAACACTTCAAACAAATAATTTGTCACAATTACAACAAAAGTCAACCTATAATTAAACAGGATATCTTTTTATACTGCAAAACATTAAATATAATTGAACAATCAAACAACGCCCTACTACTATTACTACTATATATATATCTATAAAAAAATATACAAAACCAAAAAGAATTAACAAAGATATAATGTAATAAAATTCATTAGGAGGCATCATGTTTAACAATACATTTTTTATTTGTGAAACAAATAAAATTGCAAATGAAATAGAAAAAGCAAAAGGAATAATTTTGAACAGGAATATGAATGACATTTGGAGTGCATTGCTTATTGAAGTAAAAAGCTCTAATCTTATAATCAAGTCAACTGACAGGAATATATTTTTTGAAAGTACAATTCCAATTGTTTCAGAAACGGATTTTAAAGTACTGATTAATGCATCAAATTTCTATGATGCAATAAAAGCATTTAGTCTTTATAAAGAAATTAAAATAGTTTTTAATGAAAATAACAATAAATTGGAAATTATGGGAGATTTAAAAGATGAGAAAGAAGAATGTAAAGATCACTTAAATGAACCTACCTTTTCATACGAAGAAATAGAAAATTATAATTATGATATGATTAATGAAAATCATACTTTTGAAATCGAATTAAAACAGAAATCTTTTAAAAAAGTAATAAACAGAATAGCCTTTTCAGCACATGTTGATGAATCCAAAAATATATTAAATGGTGTGTATTTTTCAAAAGATCAAGATTCTAAATTATTGCTTGTTGCTACTAATGGTCACAGAATGTCTATTTGTAAAACAGAAGCTATAATCGAAGAAGATTTTGGATTTATAGTTCCTGTAAAAATATTTAATTTTTTAAAACATCTTATGTCAGGAGAAGGTATGGTTAAAATAAAGGCTTCAGATAAGAAATTTTATGTTGAGTTTGATAATTATAGAATAGCTTGTAGTTTAATTAATGGTAATTATCCTGATTATAAAAGCATTGTTCCTAAAGAACAAAAAAATAAATCTTTGATTTCGCTAAGTATTTTAAAAGATAGACTTACAAGAGTTAATTTATACGTTGATAAATCAAGAAAATTGGTTTTAACTTTTTCTAAAACCCAATTAAAACTTCTTGGAGAGGATTTAACCACCGGAAGAAAAAGTGAATTTTTTATTAAAAATCCAAGCTATATTTATGATGGGTTAGATGAGGTTATGGCTATCAATATTTCGTATTTTGTAGAAGCTATTAGTGTTTTTGAAACTTCAAAGATAGAAATACAATTTAATTCAGGGAATGTATTAAAATTAAGTGAACCTGAGAATTCTAATTTCATTCACTTGATAATGCCTATGTCTTTAGGTTAAGGTGAATTATTAATATGATTTTAAATATTAAATAGGTTTTTCAAAAGTATTCTTAATATTGCTTTTTGAATTGGAGTAAGAGAAGGTCACTATGAATGATCCTGTTTTGAAAAAAATAGACAGTATTCTTAAAGATTATTTAAAATCCACCTTGCTTGTTAATAAAAAGATAAGCTCAAAATTATTGATTGCTGATAAATGGGATCAGATCTTTAAGACTTTGTCAGATGATGTGAAGTTCTTAGATTTAAAAAATGAACAGGTTCTTTTTCTTGAGGTAAGTAATTCAAGTATTTTGTATAGCATATCAATTAATAAATTGAGAATAATAGATACAGTAAAAGAATTAACAGGAATTACAATAATAGATATAAAGTTTTTAGTAAAGTAATTATTCTTGACAATTACATTTATATACTATACCATTGTAGTGTTCAATTTGCAGCTTAGCAGCAGGAAATTGTTTTTAATGGAGGAGCGTTTTGAAAAGGACTTATCAGCCAAGTCGTGTTAAGAGAAATAGAAAGTTTGGGTTTAGGGCTAGAATGAAAACTAAAAGTGGGAGACTTATTCTTGCAAGACGAAGGGCAAAAGGAAGAATAAAATTAACTGTTTCTGATGAGAAAAAGAAATATTAGTTTAAAATCAAAAATAGAAATTCAAGAAATTTTCAAAGAAGGCATTCTGATTAGATTTAGCAATCTTAATCTTAAAGTGTTTTGTAAATCAAGTCATTTGATTAATTCTAGACTTCTTGTCACCTTTTCTAAAGGTTTTAAGGGGGCTGTTAAAAGGAATCGTGTTAGGAGGCTTTTTAAAGAAGCTTTTAAGAGAATATTTGAATTTTTAGAAGGCAGGGCTGTGGATATTATTTTTGTAGTTTCTTATAACAAGCTGGATTTGACGTATTTTAGAGTTGAGACTCTTATGAAAAGTTTAGCTTTAATAGTATAAAGAGGCATAAGTGAATCAAAATAAAAGAATTTTAAAAACGGTTTATTTGTCTTTATTTTTAATTGGTCTTTTTATGCTTATTAATGATATTTTTTCTTCTAGTATGTCAGGTTTTAGATCTTCTGCCAAAGAAGTTCAATTTGATTTAAGCAAAAGTTTTGATGGTAATGAAATGTTATCAGGTAAAAGTAACGATTTTGACTTGATTAATAAATCTCAAGATATTTTTGTAGAAACAGGGATATATTTTGCTACTTTTTCGACATTTAGAGGTAATTTGGTTTCATTAAAGCTTAAAAATCATTTAAATTTGGAAAAAGATTCTACAGATTTGATTAATGTTGATTATAAAAATGAAACCTTTTTTGATGTTAGTTTTGACCATTTAATCGAAGAATTGTTTTTTTATAAGAAAATAGATGATTTTAATCATGAATTTAAGGCTTATTTTCAAAGTAATGGCAAAACTTATGAATATGTAAAAAGGTATACATTTTCAAAAATAAATGAATATTTGATAAAATTTAAGGTTACTGTAAATTGTCTTGAAGGTGATAACTTATTTGATATTGATTCTTATAAAATTGTTTTTAGTTCTGAGATTGAAAAGTTGAGTGATAAAGCTAAGCTTCAATATAATAACTATTTATCTCAAATAATTTATTATGATAATAAGCTTAAATACGGTAAAGATGGTTTAAGGATTGTTAATCCTAGATGGATTGGATCTAGTACTAAATATTTTGAGGTGCTAGTTTCTAAAGATAATATGGAGGTTGAGTTTAAGAAGGAGAGAGGAGTTCTTAAATCTTTTATTTTCAATAGTGTCATAAATAAAAAGAACATTAATGATGATTTTTTTATTTATGCTGGACCTAAAGACAATAGGTATTTAGATATTTTTGATAAGAATGGTAACAATACTTTTAGTTTGTCTAATCTTGCCTTTGGAATGTCAGTAGAAAAAAGTTTGTGGTATTTGATTCAAGTTCCCATGCAAATGGTAATGCAAGTTTTTTATGATGTTGTACCTAATTGGGGACTTTCAATTATTTTTTTGACAATTGTTGTTAGAATACTTATATTTCCTTTGACATTTAAGGGATTTAGAGCTACTGCTGAGCTTTCTAAGCTTCAACCTAGAATGAAAGAGCTTCAAGTAAAGTTCAAACATGATCCTAAGAAGTTGAATGAAGAGATGGGAAAGCTTTATAAAGAAGAAGGAGTTAATCCTTTGGGGGGATGTCTACCTGTAATTTTGCAACTTCCTATATTTTTTGCTCTTTATTCACTAGTCAATAACTTGTTTTTATTAAAAGGAGCTAGTTTTATTCCGGGATGGATTGATGATTTGTCTATTGGTGACAGTGTATATCATTTTGGATATAAGCTTTATTTTGTGTCTTGGACTGATATTAGAGTTTTACCTTTTATTATGATGTTTACTCAATTAGGATCTACAATTGTTAGTTCTAACATTGATTTAAAAAATCTTGGGGCTCAGCAAAAATTTTTGTATTTTGGGATGCCTATTATGTTTTTTTTCATACTTTACAATATGCCATCGGGGCTTTTAATATATTGGATTACAACAAATATTTTTACTATTTTGCAGCAATACTATATAAAAATGCATTTGTCTTAAGGGGGGATAATATGAGCTATGAATTTTACGGAAAAACCGAACAAGAAGCAATAAAGAAAGCAATGAGAGATTTGGAATTAAAAGAAGGTGAGTTTGATGTAGAAATTTTAGATAAAGAAAGGGTGGGATTTTTATTTAAGAAAGAAATGATTAAAATAAGGGTTTCTCCTCATATAAAAGAAGTCAAAAAGGGCGGCGGTTTTGAAATTAAAATTGGGGATGAAATTTGTGATAAAATTTTGGAATTTGTGAAAGAAATGCTAACTAAAATGGGGTATTCTGTAAATTTGACAATAGAGTCCAAAGAAGGAGAGCATATTAAGATTTCTATTGAGACAGATAGTCCAAATATTTTGATTGGACGAGAAGGTAAAAATTTAGATTCTTTGCAGCTTTTAACAAATGTTTATGCTTCTAAACTTGTTGGTGAAGCTGGTACCTTTAATAGGGTTATATTGGATATTGAAGATTATAGAGAGAGATTTAAATCTAGATTTATTAATTTAGCAATAAATTCTTTTCATAAAGTTAAAAGAACCAGACGTTCTATTTTGTTGCCATCAATGAATCCTTTTGAGAGAAGAATTGTTCATACAACTTTAAACCGTTACAGTGATATAAAAACTGAAAGCGAGGGTGATGGGAATATAAAAAGAATAAGAGTCTCTTATGTTAGAAATAATAGGTATACTAGCAACAATTTTCGAGGTTATCAAAAAAAGGATATTGGTTTTAAAAAAATAGATAGATAGTTTTAAATTTGTATTGAATTTTAAAGAGGGATGATAATATGAAAGTTTTTTTAACTGGAATTGCAGGATTTATTGGATTTCATGTAGCTAAAAAGCTTGCAGAGAAGGGTCACGAAGTTTTGGGTGTAGACATATTAAATGATTATTATGAGCCCAAATTTAAGCAAGAAAGATTAGAGGCTTTGGGTTTTTATTCTAAGGATATCAAAAGTCATAGGGTTATTAAGAGTAAAAAATATAATAATTTATCTTTTGCTTATCTTGATATATTAAATAAAGATAAATTGTTAGAATTTTTTAAAGAGTATAAGTTTACACATGTTTGTCATTTAGCTGCTCAAGCGGGCATTAGAGATAGCCTTGAAAATCCCGATAATTATATTTCAATAAATATTGTTGGATTTTTCAATGTTTTAGATGTATGCAGGGTTTATAAAGAAAATATTAAGCATTTTGTTTATGCTTCAACATCATCAGTTTATGGTATAAATGAGAAGATTCCGTCCAGTGAAGATTCTATTACAGACCATCCTTTAAATTTATATGCGGCTAGTAAAAAATCCAATGAAGTGATAGCGCATGCTTATAGTGCGTCTTTTAATATTCCCACAACAGGGCTTAGATTTTTTACGGTTTATGGAACTTATGGAAGGCCTGATATGGCTTTGTATTTATTTTCAGATGGAATTAAGAATGGTGAGACCATTAATATTTTTAACAATGGGAATATGGCTAGAGATTTTACATATGTTAGTGATATTTCAAGTGGTGTTTACGAGGTGTTGAAAAATCCAGCTAAGAGCGATTGTAGTTTTGATGTTAACAATCCTAATTCGTCGACATCCTCTTTCCCTTATAGAATATATAATATAGGAACCGGACATTCTACTAAATTGCTGGATTTTATTAGAGAGCTTGAGGTAAATTTTGGGAAAAAGGCCTTGAAAAATTATATGCCTATGCAAAAAGCAGATGTCGTAGACAGTTGTTGTGATATTCTTAAGCTTAAAAATGATGTGGGGTATGAGGCTAAAGTTTCTATTGAAGAAGGAATAAAAGAATTTTCACAGTGGTATAAAATGTCAGCAGTTGCTGATAAGGGTTGATTTTAAATTTTTTATGCAAAATTGTATATTTTAAATAAATTTTTTTTGTTTTTAGTTTATCAATTATTTATTTAGTTGATTTAAATTCAACTTTATTTCTTAGGTGTATAATTTATTATAGGCATTTAAAAAGAAAAAATAAATAGAAAGGAGTGATCTAAATGGGTGTTTTAGACAAGATTAAGCCGGGAGTAGTTTATGGAGAAGAACTGCATTCTTTATATGAAATATGTAAAAAGGAAGGATTTGCTATTCCTTCTATTAACTGTATAGGAACAAATTCTATTAATGCAGTTTTGGAGGCAGCAAAAGAAATTAACTCTCCTATTATGATTCAATTTTCTAACAGTGGTTCTGCTTTTATTTGTGGGAAAGGATTGAAGATGGGAAAGCCACAAGGAGTTTCAATAGTTGGGGCTATTTCTGGAGCTATGCATGTTCATTTGATGGCAGAGCATTATGGTGTCCCTGTTGTTCTTCATACTGATCATTGTGCTAAGAATTTGCTTCCTTGGGTTGAAGGGCTTTTAGAGTATGGGGAGAAATACTATAGTCAGCACAAAAAACCATTATTTTCTTCACATATGCTAGATTTGTCAGAAGAACCTATTAAAGAGAATATTGAAATTTCTAAAAAATTCTTAGAAAGAATGGCAAAAATTGAAATGTTTTTAGAAATAGAGCTTGGAATTACAGGTGGAGAAGAAGATGGAGTTGATAACTCAGATAGAGCTTTGCATGAACTATTTTCTACTCCTGAGGATATTTATTATGGGTATTCAGAGCTTTTAAAGATTAGTCCAAATTTTCAGATTGCAGCAGCTTTTGGCAATGTTCATGGGGTATATAAACCAGGAAATGTTAAGCTTACTCCAAGAGTTTTAAGAGATGGTCAAAATTATGTTATATCGAAAACAGGAGCAAATATTGCTAAGCCAGTTTCTTATGTTTTTCATGGTGGATCTGGATCTACGATTGATGAGATTAATGAGGCGCTTTCTTATGGAGTTGTAAAGATGAATATTGATACAGATACGCAGTGGGCTGCTTGGGAAGGTGTTTTAAATTATTATAAGAAAAATGAAAGTCGTTTGCAAGGCCAGCTAGGAGATGGTAAGGATATTGATATTCCAAATAAGAAATTTTATGATCCAAGAGTTTGGTTAAGAGAAGCTGAAGTTTCCATGAAAGAACGGGTGAAAATTGCATGCAAAAATCTTAACAATATTAATAGAAATTGAATAAAGATTTATTAATTTTTATTTGTAAGCTGCTTTTGAGCGGCTTTTTTGTTATTCTATTATGTTGTGGATATTAGATTATTGATTATTTTATATGTTTTTTTGATAGTGCTTGTTAGAAAAATTAAAATTAGGCTTTAAGATGTAATGTGGGTGAATTTAATTTTTTGAGAGGCATAGTTACTGATTTTTATTCTAAATTTTAAAGGTGTGTGGATTAAGTTATATTATAAATTTTAAGCGTCATTAATAATATTGATTCCTAGCTCTTTGAGTTGTTCATTTGAGATTTTAGAAGGAGAGTTGTCAAGAGGACTTGCTGCAAAAGAGTTCTTGGGGAATAATATTACATCTTTTATGGAAGTTGATTTAGTCATTAGCATTATTAGTCTGTCAATGCCAATCGCAATACCACCATGATTGGGAGCTCCATATTCTAGTGCTTTTAGGAAAAATCCAAATCTATCTTCTGATTTTTCTTTTTGAAATCCTATTATGTTAAAAATTCTTTGTTGGAGCTCTTTATTGTGTATTCTGATTGAGCCTGAACCAAGTTCTACGCCGTTTAAAACAAGATCATAAATTTCACCGATAGTTTTGTTTGGATTTTTCTCCAAAGTAGAAATATATCTTTTTTTGGGGAGTGAGAACATGTGGTGAGCAGGCGTATAGGTTTTTGTATTTTCGTCATATTCAAATAGTGGAAAATCGTAGACCCATAGAAATTCAAATTTATTTTCATCTATCAGGTTAAGATCGTTTGCAATTTTTATTCTAATTTGACCCATTGCTTTGCAAGCAGTTTCCCATTTGTTATTGGCTGTAAAGAAGATTATATCATTATTTTCTAGAGAATAAGTTTTTATTAATTGCTTTTCTTCTGTTTTTAAAAATTTTGCAATTCCCCCAGAAAATTCATTGTTTTCAATTTTTGTGAAATAAAGTCCTTGTGTTTTGTAAATCTTTGCAATTTCTTCTAAATTATTTATTTTTGCTCTTGAAAACTTATCGGCTTTATCTTTTACTATTAAAATTTTAATTGAACCTTTGTTTTTAAGAGCATCTTTAAATACATCAAATGTTGAATTTTTTAGATTTGAACTTATATCTTGCAGTACAAGTTCAAATCTAGTATCTGGTTTGTCGCTTCCATATTTGTTCATTGCCTTTTTGTATGTTATTTTTTTAAATTTTTTAGGCAAGTTGATATTAAGACAATTTTTAAATATTGTAAAAAGCATCTTTTCTATTAATTTAAAAATATTTTCTTTTTTCACAAAGCTCATTTCAAGATCAAGCTGTGTGAATTCTGGTTGTCTATCTCCTCTTGAATCTTCGTCTCTGTAGCAACGAGCTATTTGAAAATATTTATCAAGTCCCGCTATCATTATAAGCTGTTTGTAAAGTTGTGGGGATTGAGGCAGTGCATAAAAAGATCCTTTGTGAATTCTTGATGGGATTACAAAGTCTCTTGCGCCTTCTGGTGTTGATTTTACAAAAGTTGGGGTTTCTAGTTCTAAAAATTTTCTTTTTACTAAAAAGTTTCTAATAAGATGAGTAGCTTGGCATCTTAAAATGATTTTGTTTTTCAATGAATCTCTTCTTAAATCTAGGTATCTATATTCAAGTTTTGAGTTTTCACTTGCATTATTGTCATCTTCTATCATAAACGGCAATTCATTACATCTTGAGATGATTTCAATATTTTTTGCCAGTATTTCAAAACATCCTGTTTTCATATCTGTGTTTATCATGTTGGAAGGTCTTTTAACTAATAATCCTTGAATTTTAATGCAATATTCAAGTTTTATTGTTTCTGCAATCTTCAAAAGGTATTCTTCGTTTATTAGAACTTGAGCTTGTTCATATCTGTCTCTTATGTTTAAAAAGGTAAATTTTCCGTGGTTTCGTATTTTTTTCACCCAAGCATTTATTTCAATTTTTTTGTTTAGCAGTTTTTCACTCAATTCATTACATTTGATAACTTTAAACATAATTCAACTCACTATTATATTATAAATTTCTTTACCTGTTTTTGCATTTAAAATTTCTTTTTTGTAAAGATCAACTTTACCTACAACAGATGCTAAAATTCTGGGGTAGCTAACGTAATCTTTTGCTGGGCACAATATTAATATAAAAACGTGGCTTAAATTTTTGTCAAGGGCATTAAAGTCAATCCCTTCATGGCTTATTCCTATTGCGATATGTATTTTTGAGATTAAATTTGTTTTTAAATGAGGAATGGCAAACCCCTCTTTTAGTGCAGTAGTAATTAATTTTTCTCTTTCCATTAAATCTTGGAATATTCTTTCTTTATCAATCTCAATGTTTATTACGCTGAGAAGTTCTCTTAATACATCAGCTTTATTGCTTGCTTTTAATTCTAAGATAATGTTTTCCTTTTTTATTCTTTTATTTAGGTTAATTTTACTAAGGATTTTATCATAATTTATTGAGTAGTCTAGTTTTTTTGCTCTCAAAGAGACCGTTTCAACTTCTTTGGTTATTTTTTCTAAGTTTAAGATTGTTTCTCTAAAAAGGTCTTGTATTATAATTAAATGTTTGTTTGGGCATTCGAATGTTATTTGGCTGCCTTCTCGTTTTATTGAAAAGGATATATTGTTTTTTCTTGCATTAATATATTGTGAGTAATCATTTTTAATTTGTTGTGTGAAAAATCCTTCTTTTCTTAGCTCATTTTTTAAGTCCCATACAAGAATTTTGGCTAAATTATCATATTCAAATGATACGCATATGTGTGTATTTTGATCTACTGGAAGCTCTTTTTTAAGTCCGTTTTTATTTATTTTGAACAAAAAGTTTATTATAGGTGTTGTAATGATTGTTGGCAAGAATACCATTATTATTATGATTCCAAATATTTTTTGGCTAATAAATCCTGAGGATAATGCCACATTTGCCATGATAAGCGAAACTTCTCCTCTTGGGACCATTCCAATTGCAATTTTTAAAGCTCCGAGTTTATTAAATCCCAAGAAGAGTGCTGGAATAAAGCAAAATATACTTTTAGTAATTATTGCTATTGCGCTAATTACTGATCCTAAGATAAGAACTTCTTTTGAGAGTATTTCATTAATATCTGACATAAGTCCAATTGATGTAAAAAAGATTGGAATAAAAAATCTTTCAAAAATTGTTAGTTTATCTTGGATTACATATACAATGTCTGTTTTTGACATAGCAAGTCCAAATACATAAGCTCCGACAACGAAAGACATCCCTAAATTTTGGAAAATGCTTGCAACGGTAAAGGCTAGAGAGAGTGTTATTACAGTTGCTAAGGTAACACTGTTTAATTTTTTTAACAATCTTGAGAGTGTTTCTGCTACATATATTAAAGAAAAAGTCAGGCATAGCCAAATTATTATGTTTTGAATTATGGCTTTGATTGAGCTTGCTATATCAAGATCTGATATAGATCTTGATATAGTTATTACACTTGTAAGCATAAGCATCGAAAGCACATCATCAATAATTGAAGTTGAGATTATTGTCACTCCTTCTGAAGTGCTCATTTTTTTCTTTGCCGAGAGTATGCTTGCTGCGATTCCTGCTGACGTGGGAGTTCCGATTATTCCAATAAAAAGTGAGGTTGGGCTTATTAAAGGGACATTAAAAATTATGCTAGCCATTAGTACAAAACTTGTGAAGGTGCCAACAACCTCTGTTATTCCAATAATTCCTCCGCGTGGCAAGAATTTAATAAATAATTTTAAGTCGGTTTCAAGTCCTGCCGTGAAAAGCAGTATTATTGAAGCTATTGTAGAGATTGCAAATATTTTCTCATTTATTAAATAGTTTTCTCCAACTTGAGTTATTCCTAATGGAAATAATAAAGGTATTTGAATTTTTCCAAAAGCACTCGGACTTAGAATTATTCCTGCGGTTATTTGTCCTATTACTTTTGGGATTCCTATTTTTGCTATTAGATTGCCAAGCGAAATAGATGAGATTACAATAATTGCCAGACTCATGACAAAAGACGACATTTTTAGCTCAATGTCATATTCTGTTGAGTATGAAAACAGAATATTGGGTAAGTGTAGCAGTATTGTTATGTAAAAAATTTTTTTGTTCATTTTTCAAGCTCTTTTGAAAAGTTATATTTTACTAAGTTTAACAAATTTTTAATTGCCAGTTTTTCTTTTTTGTTGGCGACTATTATTATTTTTTCTTTATATACTATTCTTAATATGATAATTTCGATTTTAGGAGTTGTCTTGGCTTTTCTGACATCTTTTGTTGTCATTTTTATGTCATACGAAGGATGTTGATTTGCGAATTTAGCAATGGTGATTTTTGGCTTTGTATGTATAATACTATTTTTGTTTATTATCTCAATTTTGACTTTTTGCATTTTTTATTTATCTTATTTGTTGTTTTTTTTCTCTTTCTCTTTAGTTGCTGTTTTGTAAAGTTTTTCTATTGTGTTATCAATAAGGTTAAGAAGTATTTTTCCGTCTTCTCGTATATGTATTATCTTTCCCCAATTAAAGTGGATATGTGCGTCAAATTCAAAAATTTCATTTTCTTTTTTTATTGTAATTTTTAAATTTTCTACATGTTTTTTGATATGATTATCAAATTTTTCTAGCTTTTTGAGAATAAAAATTTTTTCATTCTCATGTAAGCTATAATTAACCGTTTGAATTTTAGGTTCCATAATATATTTTTCCTTTCTCAAATTTCAATTCATTTTTATACTTGTTTACTGTTCTTCTAGAAATAGAGATTCCTTTGGATTTCAGTATAGCAGAAATCGTTTTATCTGACATCTTTTTATTTGTTTCTAACAACTTTTTTATTGTTATTTTAATGCTTAATTTTGAAAATTCATTTGTTTTTGCTCCACCAACAGAGCTAAACAGTTCTTTTATTAATATGGTGCCCCATTCGCATTTTAAATATTTATTTTTTATTGCTCTTGATATTGTTGATTTTGATACATTAATTTTTTCTGATAAAATGCTTAAGCTCATTGGTCTTAAACTTTTAAAACCTCTTCTGAGAAATTCTTTTTGCAATGTATATATAGCTATTCCTATTTTTGCAAGTATTTCGTCTCTGTACCTTAATGATTCGATCAACCATTTTGCTTTTTTTTGTTTTTGAGGATTTTCGTTTTTCTTTTTTAGTTCTTTTTTAAAGATATTGACTTCTTTGATTTTAACTTCAAATTTGTTATTTTTCTTTATTATTAAAATATCTGGATCAATATAGAAATTAGTATCGTCTGAGTCTTTAAATTCAAATGTCGGGTTTGGGTTGAGTTTTTGTCTGATAATTTCTAAGGCTTTATTAAATTCTTTGCTTCTTATTTTGAGCTCTTCTTTTAGCTTTTCTTGAGTTTTTTCAAGAAGTTCTGCTTTTTCAAGAATTTTGATAATATTGGTTTCTAATTTATGATACTTTGCTTGCAAAATTAGTGATTCTATTATATTGGGAACACAAATTCCAATTGGATCAAATTTTTGAATAAGTTCAATTATTTTTTTTACTTTTTCTTGTTCTTCCTTTTTAAAGAGGTCATAGGGGTTTATGATATGAAACCCCCTGCTGTTTAGGTTGTTTATTAATATTTCGCCTATTTTAAGTTCATCTTCATTTATTTTTTGAATTCTTAATTGCAGCAAAAGGTGTTCTTTTAAAGAAGTGTTTGTTTGTGTTTTTGCAAGAGCTATGTCGTGTTGATTTTTTAATATATCATCTTCTTTATAAAAAACTTTTTTAAACTTGTATGTTTTTAATGTTTCAAAAAATATTTTATTTGAGTCTATTTCTAGGTATTCGTTATTTTCACTTTCTTCTAGCATTAGCTGTGTTAATTCTTTTTTGTTAAGGCTCAACATTTTTATTGTTTGAATTTGAATTGAATTTAAATTTTGAGATAATCTTAATTTTTGTTTAATCATATTTATATTAATGTATAAAAAATTCCACTAATTATAATTACTAGCGCTGGGCTTATTTTATTATAAATAAATAAAATAAAAAAATTAATTCCCACAATAGCCAAGGTTCTTAAAAGCTCTATTTTGTTGTTTTCTATCTTTAAATATGTATTTTCAAGCAGAATGATTATTGTAATTATCCATAGTGCAACAATAATAGGTTTTAGATTCTCTAGATAATAATTTAAAAAACCAACTTTGTGGAGCATTAACATGATTATAATCATTATTATTATTGGTGCGGTTATTAATGCTATTGTAGCAATTATTGCTCCTGCAATTCCTGAAGTTTTCATTCCAACATATGTTGCTATGTTTGTGGCAATAGGTCCAGGTGTTATTCTTGATATTGTAATCATATTGACAAATTCTTCTTTTGTTATCCACTGTTTATTATTAATTATTTCATTGTTTATTATCGCTGCAATTCCATTGCCACCTCCGAAATTTAACAATCCGATTTTTAAAAATGTGATAAATAAATTTATTAAAATCAACCGATATCCTTTTTTTCTTTATTTGATATTTTTTTTATTGCTATGTATTTTAACATGTAGACTAAAAAGAAGATTAACAGTATATATGATATTCTTATTTTTAGTTTAAAAATTGTAAAAATTATAAAAAAACATATTATCCATTTTACTATAGAGTTATTTAACATTTTTTTTGAAAATTTTAAGACAACTGTTAACATTATGATAATTGAAGAGATTTTTGCACCTTCTAGAAATTTTTCAACATGATTGTTGTCTGGTACTAATTTTAGGTAAAGAAAGACCATTATTATTGCAATAATGGAAGGTGAAATTCCGGCAATAACTAGTAAAAATGCGCATGGGAAGCCCCCAAATTTTCTTCCTACTAAGAATACAAAATTAATCGCTGTAACTCCAGGAATAACATTTGATATTGCTAGTATTTTGTTAAAATCATCCTCAGATATTATTTTCCTTTTTTTGACAAGTATTTTTTTAAGCTCAGATATAATTATTAATCCTCCGCCAATTGTAAGTGTTGTTGTTTTAAAGACAAGTAAAAACAAGTCCAGAATTTCATATATTTTTTTTTGTTTCTTTTTATGCATTTGTTTTGTTAAATTTAGTAAAAAACCTTTAGCATATTATTGTACCACAAATATTGTCGTGATGTGCATTTTGTTGTTGAGCAGAGGTAATAAAAACAGACTTTATTATGATTTTAAAACATTGTTTTATTTCTTTTATTAGAGTTTTGCTATTATAAAAGGTTTATTTATTTTTGTGCTATAATTCAATTGATTTATGCGAAGCTTAGAAGAAAAGTTTAGTTTGTTTAAGGAGTTTTTTATATTTCAAGACTATTTTAATCATATTCTTGAGGGCGTGGTGGACTATGGTTTGAAAATTTCGATTGCTGTAGTGCTGTGGTATTTTTTAAAGTTAATCGTTAAGAAAATGGGTAAAATTTTATTCAAGACTTTGGAAAAGGCTAAGCTAGAGGAGAGGTTAGAGGCTACAGTTTTTAATTTTTTAAAATCTTTTTTCAAAATATTAACAGATTTTGTAATTGTTTTAGTAATATTGCCATATCTTGGAGTGCCTACAACATCTATTATTGCTGTATTTGGATCATTGGGGCTTGCTATTGGACTTGCTGCTCAAGGCATTTTATCTAATTTTGTTAGCGGCTTTATTGTTTTGAATTCTAAGTTTTTCAAGTGTGGGGATCATATTAAATGTGGGGATGTTGAGGGTTTGGTTGAGAATGTCCAAATTTTTTTCACTACACTCAAAACATTTGATGAAGAGATTATTAAAATTCCAAACAGCAAGCTTACATCCAATTTTGTTGTTAATTTTTCAGCCAATCCTAGAAGAAGAGTTGTGTTTTCTTTTCAGATTCCTTATGACACAAATATTGGTATATTAAAAGATAAAATAGAGGATTTAATGATTTTCAATAATAAGAAATTTAATGTTGAAGTTTGTTCTCCTACTATTATTGTCAAAGAATATACCCCTTATTATATAGTCGTGCAGGTTCGATTTTTTGTTAATACAGAAGTTTTTTGGGATTTCCAATATTTTATTGGGGAATCTATTAAAAAAGTTTTATTGGATATGAAAATTAAGCTTCCAATTTGCTTTATACCTTTTGATAAACTATGTTGATAATTTTTTCTTTGCAATAATTTCTGAGTAATAATTTTCAATTTTTTTTGTGAAAAGATGACTTGAAAATTTAGTAGAGTGTTTTTTTGCGTTTTGTTTGAATGTTTTTAGCGTTTCATCATTTTTTATTACTTTGTCTATGTATTGAGATAGGTTCTCGTACTTTTTTATTAAGAATCCGTTTATTCCCTCTTTTATTACATCTTTATATATATAATCATTTATTAAAATAGCGGGTATTCCAGCAGTTAGTGCTTCTATTACTGTCATTGGATATACTTCACTTCTTGATAGACTAGCAAAGATGTCAGAAATTTTGTAGTAATAGTATATTTCTTCCCATGGAATTGTTCCTATTAGCAATATTTGTTTTTCAAGTCCATGTTTGATGCTAAAATCTTTTATTTCCTTTTCTTCACTTCCCTTGCCAATAAGGAGAAGCTTGTAATTTTTGTTTTGAATTAAAAGGTCTTTCAAATGTATTACTAATGAATTTATGTTTTTTTCTTTGTTTATTCTTCCAACAAATATGATTATTTTGTCGGTATGCTTTATGTTGTGTTTTTTTAAAATTTCGTCTTTTTTTTCTTTGTTTAGATTTTTTATGAAAAGCTTTCTATCAACCCCATTTGGAATTATTTTGTAGTTAGAATTATTTGATAGTTGGAAATACCGCTCTTTTGCTTTGCTTGATGGATAAATAAAATGTTTTATTTTATTGTAATGTTTTTGCATCATTTTATCTGGTTTAATAAAGTATTTTAAAATTCCTAAGTAATGCAAATAATAGTCCCACATTGTGTGACTTGTGTGAACTATTGGTATGTTTTGTTTTAATGCAATTTGTTTTCCAATTTTTCCCATAGTAAATTCGGAGTGAGTATGAATGATGTCTGGTTTATAGTTTTGTATTATTTTAGATATTTTCCGTTTGTTGGGAAAAGCTATTACAGCATCAAGTTTTTTGTTTATTTGGATAGATGAACATCTGAAAACGTTTTTTTCTTTTAAAGATTTTTTGGATTTTGGGCAAAATATGTAAACTTCATATCCATTTTTTTCAAATCCTTCTTTAATTTGCTTTATTGATGTTGCTACTCCATTTTTCTCTGGGATATACGTATCTGTAAATATTGCAACTTTCATATTCTCCTCCTAGCTTAAGTATAATATATTTGGTACTTGGATTATAATTTACTTTAATGCAGGTGGTTTATTTATTATTAGGTAGTGAACAAGGCTTGAAAGAGGCTTATTTAAAAGAACTGTTAATAAAGATGGATGCTTTTAAATCAGGAGTTTTGGTTACTAAACTTTTTTTGTCAGAACTCTCAGTTATGGGGCTTGTTGAGAAGCTGTTTTCCAATTCTCTTTTTTCAGAAAAAGAAATTTTTATTATTTATGAATCTGAGCTTTTAAAAGCAGAAAAAGATTTAGAATTAATATGCAATGTAATTTTAAAATCTAGCAATAAAACTGTTATTTTTGTTTCCAATAGTAATACATGTAATATTGATTTTAAAAATAAGCTTAAGTTTATAAAAAAAGTTTTTTATGAGATTTCTGATGATGACAAATTTACATTTATAAAAAGAAATTTTTTTAGTCTTAATATTAAGATAACAGATTCTGCAATAAATTTAATGCTTTTAATGCTAAATTCAGATACTAAAATTTTGAAATTTTATATAGATTCTTTTGCGCTTTTTGCTAAGAACAATACTATTGATGAGAAAGACATAACTTCTTGGATTAGTTTTATTCGTTTTGAAACCACTTTTTCTTTATTTAATTCAATTTTAAGAAAAGATATGACTTATTCTTTGATAAAGATTAAGTCCATTTTGGATCAGGGAGAAGATTTGCTCAATGTTTTAATGAGTCTTATTTGGCAATTTAAAAGACTATTAAAAATTCAAATAGATTATAATATATGTGGCAGTTTGCAGAGTGCGTTGAATAAAAATAAAATTTTTTTTTCATTAAATAAAATTTATAGAATAGGTATTAAAAATTTTTCAATTGAAGAGATAAAAATTGTTTTGAAAATTTTATATAATTTTGATTTATATTTGAGAATTTATTCTAAAAATATTCATCAAAATTTGTCATATTTTTTAATATTTTCAATCTTAAATCTTAATGATAATTTCTTAATCCATTGCTCTGAAGAGTCAAAATTTAATTTTTAAGACATGAGGCAAAAATTAATTTGGATTGTATTGTTTTGTTTTTTATCTTGTAGATCTGAATCTCAATTGGCAGAAATTATTTTAATAGAGTTTCTTGATTCTATTAAAAATTTTCAAAGCCAACCTGAAATATTTTTTGACTATTTGAATATTCCAAATGACGATGACGTGAGAGCAAAAATTTGTGGGTTAAAATCTCAGGCAAAGGATGATTTTATTTTTTATCCTTTGTTTTTCAATAATCTAAAATATGAAATAATAGGTAAAAAAAATATTACTAAGGGTTTTGAATTTGAAGTTGTTATTAAAAACGTTAACTTTCAAAGTGGAATAGGAAAGCTTTTTGTTAAATTAAATAAAATTGAGAAAAGATCTTCAAAGATTAGAAATCTAGAAAAAAAAGAGCGTAAAAAAATATTTAAAAATTTAATAAATGAAGTTATTAAAGAGCTGGATAATTTTGATTATACTGAGATTGTTCATTTTTTTAGATTAGTTAATAGTTCTTCTGAAGGCTATAAAATAGAGCTTTTGGGAGATGTTTTTAATATGCAAGTTAGAAATAAGCTTATTAATGATCTTTTTTTAGTGTTAGCGCCTGGAATTTCAAATAGTGTTTTAAGTTTAAAAAATATTAACAAATAGTAATCCGATTAAAAAATTTGTAATTTTAGTATTATTCAAGTTTATATAAAATTTTAATTTAATTTACAATTTATTTATCGTGATTATAATTTTTTATTGAGTTTGCTTTTACGGCAAATTCTTTTATTCTTTTAGCAAGTTGAATATTTACCTTTATTTTTTCTGAAATTTCATTTTCACTAAGAGGTAATATATCTTGATAAGATCCAATTGATTGTAATATTTTTTTAGCTGTTTTTTCTCCGATTCCATTTATTTTTGTATATAACAGGTTTATTTTTTCTCTTCTTTTTTTATTAAATCTGTTAGCTTTTCTGTGCGCTTCATCTCTTACATTTTGCAGTATTCTAAGAGCAGGATGTCCTTGGGGCAAGTTTATTCCTTTTTTGTTGGTTGTTAAGAATATTGTCTCATGTTTTTTTGCTAACGAACAGACTATAACTTTGTTTTCTATTTTCAAGCCTTTTAAGATAGAAAAAGCAGCATTTAGTTGTCCTTTTCCTCCATCAATTAAAATTAAATTTGGTAGCTCTAAGTTTTTATTGATTATTTCTGAATATCTTCTTGAGATTACTTCTTTTATTGCCTTAAAGTCGTCAATTTCTCCTTTTAATAAGGAATTTAGTTTATAAAGCCTGTAGTTTTCTTTAAAGGGTATTCCCATTTTAAAAGTAACCATAGAAGCTACTGTTTCTTGACCTTTGAGATGAGCAATGTCAAATCCTTCAATTGCTTTGGGTAGTTTATCCATTTTTAGAAAAATTTTTAAACTCTCAAGTGCTTTGTTGCTTTTATTTTCATATTCTCTGAAAGATAGTTCAGCATTAGATATGGCCATTTCCATTATTTTTAAGATTTCTTCTGTTTCTTTGTAAATAATTTCTGTTTTTGTATTTTTGATTTCATTTATTAGTTTTTCAACATTTTTAGTGTCAATATCTTTGATAAAAATATGAATTTTATCGGGGACTACCATATTAATAGATGTGTAATATTGAATCAAAAATTGTAAAACCAGTTCATTTTTTTCGCATATGCTCTCATCAAAGTTTGCATCTCTTTCAACTAATTTTCCATTTCTGTATTTTAATACTATTATTGTATTTACATTTTCTCCTGGATGGAAGTGCACATAGTCTATGTTTAAACTATTAGCTTTTGTAATGATTTGAATTTGATTAATTTCTATTAAAGAGTTTTTAATTTCTTTTAACTTAATAGCAGTTTCAAAATCTTCTTTTTGTATGGCAAGTTTTAATTTAATGTTAATTTGGCTTAATATCTCAGATATATCTCCATTTAGTATTGATTTTACTTTCTCTAGTTCTTTTTGATATTCCTTTTCAAGATTTTCCTTGTAACATACTCCAAGGCACTGTCCCATATGGTAATATAGACAAGGAACATTAGATTTTTTTTTACATTTCCTAGTTTTAAATGTTTTGTTAATAAAATCCAATACCTGATCTAATTTTTTTACATTGGTAAATGGCCCAAAATATTCGCTTTGGTCATTAATTATTTTTCTAGTTTTAAAAATTCTTGGATATTTTTCATGAGTTATTCTTACCATGGGATAACCTTTACCATCTTTTAATTTTACATTGTAATCGGGCTTGTGAGCTTTGATGAGATTGCATTCTAGAAGCAATGCTTCGTATTCGCTGTTTGTTGTAATAACTTCTATTGATTTTACATTTTTCATTAATATTTTGATTTTGTGACTATTTTTTTCTAAAAAATAACTTTTTATTCTTGATTTTAGATTTTTTGCTTTCCCAATATAGAGTATTTTTTTGTTTTCATTTAGCATTTTATAGCAGCCACTTGTAGTTGGTAATTTTATTACTTTTTCAAATAGATTTATTAGGTTCTCTTTCATAATGCTAGGTAGTTTTTAGATTTTAGAAATCATCTTATGATATAATATTGTATCATAAATTTAATTTGTTTTATGTTTTGAGGTATTTAAAATATGGATAATAAAAAATAAAAGGTCAAAAATGAGATTAGTTTTAATGCTCTTGCTATTTTTTTTGTGCTTTTCTATTCTTTTCTCTCAAGAATTGAAGTTGATACTTGATTCAAAGAAAAATTTTAAATTTATTCAAGATTCTAGCAATATTACTTTTGAAAGAGATGTTAGAGGGCTACTTGGTATTTATTTGGATAGATATAAAACCGTTTTAGATTTAAATAATATTGATTTGCGCTTAGAAATAGGAAAAGATAATACATTGAAAGACACCTCTTCAAACTATTTGGTTAGTGCAAAAAGCTTGAGAGTGTCAAATGAATTTCGTAATGTTTCTAATGGTTCTTTAATTTTTTATTCAAATCAAAATCCTGTTAAGTTTAAGCCGTTGACAAAGAAAGCTTTCTTTTTCTCAGGTAATACTGTTTCTGATTTTACTATTAAGTTTTGGGTATATAGAACAACTTCTGTTACAGGGGAAATTATCTTTAGTTGGAATGGTTATAAAAATATTAATAATTCATGGGTAGATCAGTCTATCAGGTTAGAAAGTGATGAAGGGAATTTTGTTTGGGTTTTAAACAATGTATTTTTAAAAGGTAATAAAAATCCTATCAAGATTAGAATGAAAAGTAATGATGATTTTATTCCAAAGAAATGGCATTTGCATACTTTAAGATATAGGCAAAGAGACGGTATGCTTGAATATTTAATAGATTCTAAACCTCAAGCAATAGAATATATAACCGATGATAAAAAGGAGAGCTCAGGCTATTTATTAAGCATTGGCAATTTTATTGATTTTACCTTGGGAACTTATTTTACTGGTGCGGTTGAGAATTTAGAAATACATAAAAGCTTTGAAGAGGTTAGTAATGCCTTTTTTTCGAAGAACATGGGATACATTATTACAGAGCCTATTAAGCTTTCTAAATATTATTCTCAAGTATTGTCCTTTGATGTTGATTCCAATGTTCCTAAGGATACAGAGATTGTTTACTATTACAGATTAGATAATAAGGTTTTCTATGATACAGATAGCTACGGAAATATTAAGAAAAATTTAACTGGAGCGTGGATTCATTTTGATCCTAAAAAAGACTTTCCAGATTCAAAAATATCAAAATACATCCAAATAAAAGTTGAATTTTATCCTAGTGGAGATTCTGTAAACAGCCCTTCTCTTTACAGCATGTCGATTACTTATGTTCCTGAAGCAGCTCCATTTCCTCCTGTAATCACAAAAGTTATCCCAGGTTCTAGAGAGGTTTTTATTGAATGGATTCCTGTTGTTAATAGTAGTGTTGAGGGGTATTATATTTATATTGGAGTTGCCTCTGGCAATTACCAAGGAGAAACCGGGGGTGTTTTAACTTCCCCTATTGATGTTGGGAATCAAACTTCTTTTAAGATTACAGGACTTGAAGATGGAAGGCTTTATTATATTAGTATTGCTGCTTACAATTTAGATAAAAGTGTTAATAAAACTTCTTTCTCAAAAGAAATTTCTGTAAGGCCTATGGAGATTTTTAAAAAATATGAATAATTTTGGTTTTGAAAAGGCTTTAAATTTTTATAAAAACAGCGATTTTAAAAGCTCTCTTGACAATTTGGAGGTTTTTGATGAGAATTTTGATTCTCTTTCGCTCAAAGCGCTTATTTATTTCAGAAAAAAGGATTATAAGGCGCTTTTATATGTGTTAAACACATATCCTGTTTTAAGTGAATACAATTTTTTAGTTAAACTTATATATTATGGTAAAATTGAAAAAAATAAAGATGAGTTAGGGCCTTTTGAAAACTATAATTTGGGAGTTTTTTATTTTAATTTAAAAGAATATGAGCTTGCGTTAAGTTTTTTTTTAAAAGCCAACGAGCAAAAATCCGATTTTGTACAATCTTTAAACAATAGTGCTGTTTTATTTGAAATGCTGGGTAATAAGGACGAAGCTTTAAAATTGTTTTCTAGGGCCAAAGATTTGAATCGAAATAATTCTCTTGTTAAGCTTAATGTTTGGATTTTAAAAAATAGTGAATTTTTTGAAAAAGCAAGTCTTTTTAGTATAGATAAAAGTTTTTTTGATGCTAATCTTGCCCTTGTTGTTAATTATTTAATGTATTATTTTTATTCTATTGGGGAAATAAGCCGGGCAATTAGACTTTCTGAAAAATTTTTAACAGATTCTCATTATTCTAAGTATATTTGGCATAATAGAGCAACTATTTTTCACAAAATAGGCAGCATGACTCAAGCCACAACTTCTTATGTTAAAGCTATTTTAAATTTTTCGAATATTTATACGATTTATAATATGCATATTGCAACAATTGAGCTTTTAAAATTTTCTCCTAAAAAGTCTATTGAGAGGATGATTAATGATTATTCTAATCTAGATTTGATATATTTATATGCAACCTTATTTTTTCTTAGAAATCGTGATCTTGAGGATGCCTATTTTTATATGAAAAAACTTTGTGAGTTTAATCCAGGACCTTATTCAAAATTTTTGAAATTACTTGAGTCTAGTGAGGATATGTTAATTGAAAATCTGCTTGAAGAATTTGCAATTTCTTTAAGAGTAAATTGGTATTTGGAGTATTTGTTTTTTATTGACAGCTCTTTAAATTTGAAAGATCCTGTTTTTATTTTTGATCACAATATAAGAGTAAATACATATATCTGGAGAATTAAAGATGAATGTATTGAATTAAAATTTAGCAACAATGAGGAGCAAATGGTTCAAGAAATCTTGCTTGAAGAATTTAGTTGTTTTAAAATCGATATTTCTATTGGAGATTTGAAAAATTTAATAGAAACTTATAAAGAGTTTAGAATAAATTACTAGTATTTATATATTTGTTTAGTTGACAATAGTAATATCTCTAATATAATATTGTATTAACGCTATAGGAGAGATGCCAGAGTGGCCGAATGGGGCTTCCTGCTAAGAAGTTGTCCTTTTAAAAGGGGACCATGGGTTCGAATCCCATTCTCTCCGTAATTATTTAAATCTTGACAGCGCGTACTTTATTTATTAAAATTTGTTTTAACTCTGGAGAGGTGGCAGAGTGGTTTAATGCTACGGTCTTGAAAACCGTTGTAGGTGTAAGCCTACCGTGAGTTCGAATCTCACCCTCTCCGTAATTATTACTTTTGATTTTAAGCATTAAAATCAAAAGTATGGGTTTTTATTGTGTTGATGCCCATTTTCTGTATTTTCATGTATAGGGAATTGAAATTCAATTTTATCACATTTGGTACAATCAATTAAGAATGGATCATAAAAAATTATAATTTGGTTATTTTTAAAGTAATATTTGTATCTTGGAAAGATTGTTGTAAATTTTTTTTCCAATTCGCTTGAACTGTCTCTGTTTTTAATGTAAAAAGCTTTAATCTTGGTCTTTACTTGTTCTTTTAATACGATTATTAGAGAGTCTAACTGATCTTTTGATATTATTTCTGAAATTTCTGTTTTTTTGTTTCCCTTTAAATTTAATGGGTAATATTTTAAAAGGGTGTTTGATTCATTTTCTTTGAAAGATTCTTTATATAAAATAGATGTAATACCAATGTTTTCATTTTTAAATATTGTAAAACTGGAGAAATAAAAATATTCATTTTGTGAATTTTCAGTTTTTGATTTTTTATTTATTGTATCTTTTTTCCATTTTTGTATAAGATTTTCAAATTCAAAGCTTACGTTTTCCATAAAAGGTATTTTTGCATCTATGTGGAGAATATTGTTATTTTTTAATATTTTTTTTTCTTTAATGTTTTTAGTGTTAATTATGAATTCAGAATTAACTTCATTTGAGACTGATTTAACGCATGATAAAATTAATGATATTAGAAGAAAAATGATTGCTTTAGTTTTCACAGCTTCTCCATTTTCTGTATAATGTTTTTATTATTCCCAATTAATTTTTATTGTAATAAATAGTAATTTTTATTACAATAAAAATTAATTGTTTGTGTCCATAGCTCAGTTGGATAGAGCGTTAGATTGCGATTCTTAAGGTCGGAGGTTCAAGTCCTCTTGGACACGAAAAAGGTTTGTTAGTTTGGAGAGATGGCCGAGTGGCTTAAGGCGCGCGCTTGGAAAGCGTGTATACAGTAAAATGTATCATGGGTTCGAATCCCATTCTCTCCGATTCCTAGGACCCGTACTATCAAGTGTTGCTAAACCCCGTCAGGACTGGAAAGTAGCAGCGGTAGGTGATTTATTGATGAGTACGCAAGTCTTAGGTTTAATTTTGAATAAAAATTCAATGCTTTGTTTTATGCTAAGATATTGATTTGTTTTTTTTAAACTTTTAACTTTATATATTCTATTGGAAAGCTTTTCTTTGGTAGATATTTTTATGCTTTATAAAATTCTTTGGTAATTATTTTAAAATAAGAGTTCTGAGGTATAAATATATGTTATATGGCAAGTATTTATATTATTTTGCTTATTAAAGCATTGGGAGGAAAAAAATAATGGCATCTTCAAGAGGTACTGCTCTTAAGAAACGCCCCAGAGATTTCAGCTCTCTTGAAGGGCAAGATTTTATTGTTGAAACTTTAAAGCATTCTATAGAGAAGAATAAAATAGCAAATGCGTATATTTTTTCAGGACCAAGAGGTGTCGGTAAGACTTCATCAGCTAGAGCTTTTGCCAGGTGTTTAAATTGTAAGAATGGCCCGACAGTTATGCCTTGTGGAGAGTGTAGCAATTGCAAATCTATTGAGAATGATAGCAGTCTTGATGTTATTGAAATTGATGGCGCTTCAAATACCTCGGTTCAGGATATTAGACAAATTAAAGAAGAGATAATGTTTCCTCCTGCAATTTCCAAATATAGAATATATATTATTGATGAAGTTCATATGCTTTCTAATTCAGCTTTTAATGCCCTTTTAAAGACAGTTGAAGAGCCTCCAAGTTATATTGTTTTTATTTTTGCTACTACAGAGTCACACAAGCTTCCAGAGACAATAAAAAGTAGATGCCAGCATTTTAGTTTTAAGCTTTTATCTTTAGAAAAGATTTATAATATGCTTAAGAAGGTTTGTTTTGAAGATCATATTAAGTATGAAGATGAAGCTTTAAAGTGGATTGCGTATAAAAGTAGTGGTAGTGTAAGAGATGCTTATACTCTTTTTGACCAGGTAGTGTCTTTCACTAATTCTAATATTAAGTTGGATCAAATAAGATCTAAAATGGGCTTAACCAATGATGAATTTTTGGAAAAGTTGTCAATTAGTATTCTTAATGAAGATGTAAAAGATCTAATTTGTATTCTTGATTCTATTTTTTTGGCTGGAGTGTCTTATGAGCAATTTTTACTAGATTCAATCGAATTTTTTAGAGAAGCTTTGTTTTTAAAAATAGGTATTAAAAATTTTGATTTTATTGGAATTAAATCTGAGGAATTGAAAAAGAAATTAATTGAGTTTGATTTAAATTATCTTGAGAGAATTATTGTTGTTTTGCTTGAAACTTACAGAGATCTGCAATTTTCAGTTAATCCAAGATATGAGCTTGAAATTAATTTTATTAAAATTTTAAGGCTTAAAAACTATATTCCAAATCATATTTTAATAAAACAAATTCAAAATCTTGAGGATAATTTGTTAGAGAGTATGAATTTAGATTCAAGCAATTTTGATTGTTTGACAAATAAGAAGAGCAGAGATGATTTAGCTTTTATTCCTGTAAAGTCCAGCTTAGAATCTGAATTTTCTGAAATCAAATCTTTAGAAGAAGAAGAGACTACTTGTGATGAAAATTTGTCAACAAAAATTAATAACAATCTTTCAGAGATCAATGGCATTGATGAGATCGATGAGATTTTTATTGAGGATGATGATTCAAGCAAAGCAAATGATTTTATCAGTATAAGAGATAAATTTATCTATATTGTTTCAAGGTATATTCAAACTTTGGTTCATTCAGGAGAAGTTATTATTGATGGCAATGTGCTTTATTATAAAGTATTTAGTGAATTCGAATATAATGAGCTTCAAAATTATAAAGTTGAAATAAGGTCTGAATTTTATAAAGAATTTCCCAATTTAAGTATTGTGTTTCAGAAAAATTTTAAAAGCCTTGAAAGAGATTTTGAAAAATTAGAAGCTGTAAAAAATATTTTTGGAGCAAGTGAAGTTCTGGAGGGATAGGAATATGGCAGTAAATCCGTTGGATTTTTTGAAAAACATGTCTAGTTTTAAGAGCAATATTGATAATATTAAAAAGGAAATGTCTAAAATTACGGTATGTGGTAGAGCAGGCAGTGATATTGTTACTATTGAGATGGATGGTGAATTTAATGTTAAAAAAGTTTCAATTAACAAGGAATTTTTTGATGATTTAGACAATGATGCTTTTGAACAAATGATTAAATCCGCTTTAAATGATGCTGTTTCTAAGGTTAAAGAAGAGATAAAGTTGAAAACCATGGGAGTTCTTCCTTTTGGAATTTAGTTGTTAATTTTGTAAAAGCTATATTTTAATTTTTAATAGAATGTTAAAAGTTTTACAACTTTATAGTATTTCGTTTAAGCGTAATTAATCAGATATAATTTTGGTGTTAAGTAGATATTTTAATTTATTTAATTATTTTTTAATGCATGCCCTAAATCTTAGGAGGATTTTATGTCAATATTATTGCAAAAAACTTTGTGTATTATTAAGCCAGATGGAGTTAGGAGAGGTTTGATTGGTGATGTAGTTGCTAGATTTGAAAGGGTAGGTTTAAAAATGGTGGCTGCTAAAATGATTATTGTTGATGAAAGCTTAGCCAAAAAACATTATTTATATAATGATATTGTCTTTAGGCATAATGAGGCGGTTTGGAAATCTTTAATTGAGTTTATTTCAAACTCTCCTGTTTTTGCATTTGTTGTTGAAGGAGTTGAAAGCATTGAGGTTGTTAGAAAGCTTTGTGGTGCTACTGAACCAAAATTAGCTATTCCTGGAACGATACGAGGAGATTTCTCCCATCATAGTTTTAGATATTCAAATGAAAAAGGTTTTTCAATATATAATGTGATTCATGCATCTGCAAATGAGGAGGATGCAACTCGTGAAATACCGATTTGGTTTAAAGATAATGAAATTATAAACTACAAAAGGGATGATGAATGTGAGCATTATTATGGTTGATTTTTATAATCTATTTCTTTAAAGGGATAAATTTTTTACTAATCTAATACTAATCTAAAATAAAGTAATTTTTGTATTTTTGTTTTAATTTTTTCATTTTTAATTTTATTTTTATACATAAAACTGCTCTTTAAAGTTATGTTTTTATCTTGCTTTTATTTCATGCAGTATAATTTATTATGTAAATAAATTTTAGTTGGTAAAGTTTTTAATATTATGTTGTTATGTTTGACAGATTGTCAATTGAAATAGAAAATTTTTAGTCATGTGAAGAATATTTATGAAAATATTTAGACTTTATTTGTTATTTTTGTTTTTTGCCTGTGCTTTCGATTATGATGAATATTCGACTAGATCTGATGAGGCAAAAAAGTTTCCTTCAATACAAATATTAGGAATCAAGTATTATGATGTTGTATACAATAAAGAGCAAACTGTTTTAAAGGCTTTAAGTTTTAGTTATTTTAATGACTATAAAATTTATAAAGCTGAGAACGGAAGGTTTTTATATTATTCATTAGATAATGAAATTTCTGGAAAGTTTAATAATTTGGAAGGCTCGTATACTACAAAGGATTTGGATATGAGAGATTCTGTAGAGTTTAAGATAGAGGATAAAAATAATTATTACTTACTTAATGCTCATAGGCTTTTATGGAAGAATAAAGACAAGAAATTGCAATCTCCTCCAAATGAGCTAGTATTAATTAGATTTAATAATAGCAAAATAAAAGGAAAAGGATTTTCTTATTTTTTAAAGAGCAATGTTTTTTATTTTGATTCTGGGGTTGAAGGAATCATGAATTGAGAGGTTTGATTTTAATATGGATTTTTATTATTGTTGTTAACAATGTTCAAGCAGCACAAAAAGAATCTGAGCTTAAATTTGAAAGGCTTAAGGAAAATAAAGAGAAAAACACTAATTTTACCTTTAAATCAGATTTTGCACAAGGGATAGTTTCTTCTTTTTATAAAAAAATTATTTTAAAAGGAAATTCAGAAGTTGTTTCACTAGATTTTAAACTTAGAGCAGATGAAATTGAAATTTATGGAGAGAATAGCTCTTATCTTGAAGCTCGAGGTAATGTTTTTTATGAAGATTATAAGAATAAGATGAATGTTAAGTCTCAATTTTTGTTTTTTAATAGGAAGTTGGACAATTTTTATCTTCAAAAAGGGGTTGAGCTTGAAGATTTGGAAAACAACATGGTTATTAAGGCAGAAAGAGTTGAGGGCAGCAACAAAGCTAATGTTTATATTATGCAATACTCTGTTAAAATATATAAGGACGATACTTTTGCAAGGGCTGAGAATGGGACTTATAATAAAGAGGAAAAAGAAATGATTCTTGAAGGTGTTCCAGTAATTTATCAGAAGGACAATTATTATTCTGCTTCAAGAATAATTTTTAATACACAAACTAATAGGTATAAACTTGAGGGGAGTGTTGAAGGAGAATTTACTCAAGTTGAGAATGATGTTTCTGAAGAAAAAAAATAAAATAAAAGAGATTAAGGAAAGTCTTAACTTTAATTCTTTAAGTAATGTTGTTTTAAAAGCTGATAACATTGTTAAAAAGTATGGTGAAAAGTTTGCTGTTAATGGCATTACGATTAACATTCATAAAGGTGAGGTTGTGGGGCTTCTTGGTCCAAATGGAGCTGGCAAGACAACAACATTTTATACTATTGTAGGTTTTATTAGGCCTAATGCAGGCAAAGTTTTAATAAATGGTTATAATGTTTCATTTCTTAATATGTATGAGCGGGCAAGAATAGGGATTGTATACCTTCCTCAAGATGCTTCAATTTTTAGAGAACTTACAGTTGAAGAGAATATTATGGTCGCTTTAGAAAGAAGAGAAGATTTATCTCAAGCTGAACGTAAGTTAGAGCTTGTGAATTTACTTAAAGAATTTGAGATAAAAAGAATACAAAATCAAAAAGCTTATACTCTTTCTGGTGGAGAGAGAAGGCGAGCAGAGATAGCAAGAGCTTTGGCTGTAAATCCTTATTTTTTGCTCTTAGATGAACCTTTTGCAGGTATTGATCCTATTGCCATTGGAGATATAAAAAATATAATAAAAATTTTAAAAGATAAAAACATTGGAGTTCTTATTACTGATCATAATGTAAGAGATGCTTTTGATATAATTGATAGAGCTTATATTGTTTATCAGGGTCAAGTGCTTGATGAAGGTGATGTTGATTATATAGTAAGTAGTGAGAAAGCTAAAAAGCTTTATTTGGGAGAAGAGTTTAGATTATGAAAACAATAGATCATAAACTTTATTATGAATTTAGGATAGCCGATGATGTTAAAATGATTTATACTAAAAAACCTTTTAATCTAAATTTAAGAGAACTTAGCAATGATAATTTAAATTTTGTTCCTAAATCGAAAAAGATAAAGTATTTAAAGCAATTGCATACAGATGTTATTTACGAAGTTGAAGATGATTTTATAAATTTTCAAGAAGGAGATGGTCTTATCTCCAAGTCTTTAAATGTTGCTCTTGTTGCTTACTTTGCAGATTGTCTTCCAGTATATTTTTATGATTCAGTAAAAAAATTTATAGGGCTTGTTCACAGTGGATATAAAGGAAGCTTTAATTTGATTATTTTAAAAATGTTGTTTATGTTTGAAAAAATGGGATCATCTTTTAAAGATTTGAAAATTGTTTTTGGACCTTATAATCGATCTTGTTGTTATGAAGTTTCTGAATTCTTTTTAAAAGAAGCAAGTAATAAATTTAGTAAAGATTTATTAAACTCTTCTTTTATTGCAAGAGATAGTAAAATATATTTTGATAATGCTAGTTTTAATTTAAATTTGCTTTCTAGTTTTAATTTAAATATTTATAATTCAAAGCTTTGTACGTATTGTTTGGAAAGTCTTTATTCTTATAGAAGATTAAGAGGAAGTCAAAGTTATGCTTTGATTTGGAGAATTTAATTTGAATGTAAAAGATTTGTCTTTTAAGCTTGATTCAATTTTTGATATAAAGAAGTATGAACATGTTGATAAAAATTTAAATGGCCTTCAAGTGGGGAATCTTGATTCCAAGGTTAATAAGATTGTTCTTGCAGTTGATGCTAGCTATTCAACTTTAAAAGAAGCAAAAGGAAGCGATTTTTTAATTACCCATCATGGTATTTTTTGGTCTAAAAAAGAGCGAATTGTTTCTAGCATGTATGATAAAGTGAGACTTTTGATTGAAAACAATTTAGCCCTTTATTCGGTGCACTTACCTATGGATGCTCATTCTATATATTCTCACAGTAAAGTATTCTCAGATTTTTTAGAATTAAAAAATCCTATTGCTTTTGCAAATTATGGGGGGTTTAATCTAGGAATAATTGCTGATTCTATTTTTAGCTTTTCTGAAATTTTAGAAAAAATCGAAGGGGAAAATAAGCATGTTCTTTTTTCAAAAAAGTTTAAAGAATCGGTAAGTAAAGTTGCTATTGTTAGTGGTTCTGGGTACTCTTTTTTTGAAGAGGCTTTATACTATGAGATAGATTTGTTTATAACTGGCGACACTTCTCATCAGATATATTCTTTAGCAGAAGAAAATGGCGTAGGTTTGATTTTTGCAGGGCATTATTTTACTGAAACTTTTGGTTTAAAAAGATTGATGAAAGATTTGAAAAGTCAAGGAGATTTGGAGATTAAATTTATTTGTAAGGATACTAATTTATGAGGATTTTTATATGAATGCTAAATCTAAACAATATTTCAATATTTTTTTATTTATTATTAGTTTAATTTTTTTTGATCAACTTTCTAAATATTTGGTTGTGAAGTATGTCAAATTAGGTTCAATATATTTTTCCTTTTTTGATAATTTTTTTAGAATAATACATGTAAGAAACACAGGTATTTTGTTTTCTATGGGTTCTAATATTCATTATAGTTTGAAAAAGATCTTTTTTCTTGTAATTCCTATTTTTATTTTAATGTTTGTTTTTTTTATTGCTCTTAAAGAGAAAAATTGTATTGCTAAGATTTCACTTTTGTTAGTTTTTTCAGGAGGAGTAGGAAATATTGTTGATAGATTGTTTAGACCTTCTGGGGTTGTAGATTTTTTAGATTTCAAATTTTATGGAATTTTTGGGCTTGATAGATGGCCTACTTTTAATTTTGCAGATAGCTATGTTGTTGTAGGAATGGCTTTGTTTTTGATTTATGATTTTTTTATAAAAAGAAAAAGCACTTAATATATGAAGATTTTAGCTTTTATTTTATGTGTGCTAATAAACTTATCTTTAATGCTTTTAGTTTTCTTTTTTGAGTTTCTTTTAGTTGTTAAATTTAGTATTATTACAAAGCCTTATTTGCAATTTATATTGATTTTCATGATGATTGTTGTTGCTATTTTGGTGGGATATTTTGTGTCAATTTTTATTGCAAGAAGTTTGCTTGTTAAGTTGTTTGATCTAGATCAATAGAAAAAGAGGCTTATGTCTTTGAGGATTTTAATTGCAGGTGAGGTTGTTGGTAAAGCTGGTATTGTTGCAATAAAATCTTTTTTACCGTCTTTTAAGACTAGCAAAAAGATTGATTTTGTAATATCTGGAAATAATTTTACTACGGGTTTAAGAGGTCTTGGCAAGAAGCATGCCTTTTTATTGAGAAAATATGGAGTTGATGTTTTAACCTTAGGTGAAAATGCTTTTACAAGATCTGATTTAGCTGATACTCTTGATAAGTATAATTTTATTTTAAAGCCTTTAAATTGTCCTGTGAAATTAATAGGATATTCTTATTTTATTTATAATATTAGTGGTAAAAAATTGGCTGTTATGAGGATTGTAGGTCAAACGGGAACAACTAAGTATAAATTTAATCACCCTTTTTATAGTTTTGATTATTTTTATGAAAAAATAAAAATGCAAACAAATAATATTATTGTTCTTTTTGATTCAAATACTACGGCTGAGGTTAATGCTCTGTTTTTTTATCTAAAATCAAGAGTTAGTGCTTGCCTTGGAATTGGCAAAAGGGTTTTAACAGCTGATTTGAGAATTTTAGATAATACTGCTGTTATAACTGATTTAGGGAGAGTTGGTAGTTTAGATAGTGTTGTAGGATATGCTCCTGATTTAGAGGTGGATAAATTTTTAAAAGGATTTTTAAATCAAAGATTTAATGAAGCTTGGGAAGGTCTTGGATTTAATGGTGTTTTAATTGATATCGATGAAAATGGGCATTCTTTTTCTGTAGATACTGTTAGAGAATATATAGATTATAAACCAAGCTTAAAGGATATGGATATTGTTTGATATTTATTTTTTTAGATATTCTTTAAATCAAACTGAACTTATCTATGTGATTTAATTTTATTAGTTTTTATGTATAGGAAGGATGGGTTATGCATAGTTATATTGTAGAAGGCGGTTTTAAGATAGGTGGTCAAATTACAGCTAGTGGTAATAAAAATTCAGCTTTACCTTGTATTTTAGCTGCGTTGCTTACTGATGAAGATGTTATTTTAGAAAATATTCCTAATATTAATGATGTAAAGGTTGTTTTAGACATTTTAAATGATATGGGGGCAGATATTGTAAGAGAGGGTAATACTGTAAAAATAAAAGTTTTAAATATTGTAAAAACAGAAATAGATTCTGCTCTTACGGATTTAATTAGAGCTTCCATACTTTTATTGGGACCTGTTGTTTCTAGATTTGGGGAAATAGATATGGCGCTTCCGGGAGGAGATGTAATTGGTAAGAGGCGAATTGATACTCATTTTTATGGTCTTTGTAAGCTGGGGGCTAAGTTAAGTAATAAAGATGGAAGAATTGTTTTAAAGGCTAAAAAGCTTATTGGAGCTGAAATGTTTTTAGATGAGGCTTCTGTTACAGCTACAGAAAATATTATTATGGCTTCAGTTCTTGCCGAAGGAAATACTGTTATTATGAATGCTGCTTGTGAACCACATGTTCAAGATTTATGCAATATGTTGAATTCAATGGGCGCTAATATTTGGGGAGTTGGTTCAAATGTTTTGGAAATAAAGGGAGTAAAAAAATTAAGCGGAACTAGATTTAGAATAGGAGCCGATTTTATGCAAGTTGGCTCTTTGATTAGTCTTTCTGCATTAACAGGAGGAGAGTTGGAAATTAAAAAAGCAGATCCCCAGCATTTTAGATTAATTAGACATATATATTCAAGACTTGGTATTAATTTTGAATATGATAAGGAAAATGTATATGTAAAAGGTAAGCAAGAATTAAAAGTAAAGCTAGATTTTGGCGGTCATATTCCAAAAATTGATGATGGTCCGTGGCCAGCTTTTCCAACAGACCTCATGAGTATTATTATAGTTACTGCAACTCAGGTAGAAGGTACAGTTCTTATTTTTGAGAAAATGTTTGAATCCAGAATGTTTTTTGTTGATAAGTTAATAAAGATGGGGGCTCAAATTGTGCTTTGTGATCCACATCGTGCGGTAGTCACGGGCAAATCTCCACTTAAAGGTAATGTTTTGTCTTCTCCTGATGTAAGGGCAGGAATGTCTCTTCTTATCGCTGCTTTTGTTGCTGAAGGTCTTAGTGAGATTCAAAATGTATATCAAATTGAAAGAGGTTATGAAGATGTAGTTAACAAATTAATTAATTTGGGAGCAAAAATTAAGAGAGTTAAAAGCCAATAGCTTAATATAGGTTTTGGTATATTATTATATTTGATTTATGGAAAATGTTTTTAAAGGCTGATAAATATGAAATATTAAGAGATTGCGTTCTAAATGAAAATGTATTAAATCAATGTTTATTGTTGGATTTTGTTTTAGTTTATAGTTGAAAGACCTTGATATAAGGCATAAACAATATCAAAAATTATTGAATAAACTTTTTAAAAGTATTTCCAGTTTTGAATTTTTGCATTTATAATATTAATTATTATTTTAAATAAGTGTTTATTGATGTGTTTAATTCGTGAGAGTGGTTTTAGGTTTATTATTACCTACATATTGGTAAATTATTATCAATATTATTAGTTTTATATTATTGCCTGTTTTAATTTTACTGCTTTTGGTTATGATTTTTAAATGTGTTAGAATTAATAAATTTTATTATTATCTTGACTATTATAATGCATAAGATATTAGCTGCTAATTATTTTGACATTATATTTGAATATTGTATTATTTTTAGTTTTTAAAATTAAAAAATTAAATACTTTTTTATTGTTGATAATTAGATTTGATTTTAAATTTTATAAAAAAATATTTTAAATAAGGATAAAATTTTATGTCTGCGAATAAGAGTAAGGCTAGAGAATTAATATTAAATGGCAATTTGTATAAGGTTCTATTTTTAATAAGTTTTCCTATTGTTATAACCAATATTATTCAAGCTTTTTATGATCTTACTGATATGTTTTATGTCGGTAAGCTTGGGGCTATGCCCTTGTCAGCGCTTTCACTTGCTGGTCCTGTTAATTTTTTTATTATGGCTATTGCTATGGGTATGGCTACAGGAAGCATTTCTTTAATTTCAAAATGTATAGGAGAGGGAAATTTTTCTCGTTTTTCAAGGTATGCAGGACAACTTATTGTTTTAAATTTTGTTTTATCCTTATTTGTTACTATTTGTGCTCTTTTTTTTATAGAGCATCTTTTAGATTTATTGGGTGTAAAAGGTGAGCTTAAAGAGCTTTCAAGAACTTATTTTTATGTAACAATTTTTGGAATACCTATTATGTTTTTAAGCATTTCAATTACATATATTTTAAATGCTCAAGGAGAAACTACCCTTTCGATGGTAATAGTTTTATTTGCTAATATTGTTAATTTTATTCTTGATCCAATTTTAATATTTAGTTTTAATATGGGCATTACTGGGGCTGCTTGGGCTACTTTATTTTCAAAATTGCTAACTGTTTCTTTATATTTATTATTGACTTATGGATTAAATCGTGGATTGAAAATTTATCCTAAAGACTTAGTGCTAGATTTAAGGGCTATTAAAGAAATTTTTAATCTGGGATTACCTTCAACTTTTGGGCAAATAATGGTTTCATTGTCATTTTTTATTTTCAATTATATAGTTATTGAGATTAGTCCTAAATTTTTAGCGGCTTATGGTCTTACAAATACCATTATCTCTTTTTTATTTCTTCCTGCTATGGGGATTGGTACTGGGATTATTTCAATTGTTGGTCAAAATCTTGGTGCTAAGAAAATTAATAGGGTGGGAGAAGTTTTGAAAAAAGGGTTTTTTATTTCTTTAATAATTTTATTAATAATAAATTCGATTGTTATTTTTAATAAACAGTTTATATTAGGTTTGTTCACAAATGATTTAGAAGTTTTAAATTATGCTAATAATTATTTATTGTTAACAACTATTGGTACTTTTGGATATGGCTTACAACAAGTATTTTTTGGAGGACTTATTGGATCTGGTCGAACAAAAATTGCAATGATTATTATTTTTATTAGGTTGTGGCTTATTCGTTTGCCGGTAGTTTTTATTTTTCAATATTTTGGCATAATTGAAAATTCTTTAGGTTATGCTTTTATAATTTCAAATTATTTAGCAATTATAATTTTAGTTGCTTTTACTTGTACTCGTTATTGGGCTAAGCCCATTTTAATTAAAAAATACAAATAGTAATTAAGATTTATTTTTATTATTGTTTTTCAAAAATATATAATATATTTTTCCTTTTGGAATTTATTTTAGTTTTCAAATGAAAAGTTTTTGTCTCAAGTCCGTTAAGTTTTTCTCTAATCAATTCACCTGTTTTGCTGCCTTCTTTGAAAATTGCTAATGAATTTGCATTTATTTGTTCTCTGCTTTTGTTTCTAAGGGTAATTATTAGATTGTTTTTACTGTCGGATTTGTAGTTTACTATTTCTACTTTTTTATTAGTTTTTATAACACTAATAAGATAAGTAATTTCTTGTGCATGTTCTTTTGATTTTATTGCGGTTGTTTTCATGCAAGACATAAAAGCAATTAAAATATTAGGAATAGTAAGCATTGTTAGTAACTTAAGTTTAACTTTTTGAGTTTTCATTATTTTTATTATATTTTTTTTATTGGTCTAGTGTTAATCTTTTTGATAATATAAAAATTGCTTGTTGTTGTTTTGAATTTTATACTTTTATTTAATTGATAGAAAATAAATGTTAATTTTAATACTTTTATATGCTTTATTAATTAAACTTTAGAAGTACAAATATATTGACTATATTTTATAAAATGTGTACACTTTTAAAGCTATTAAAATTTTTTAGAAAAACACGCAGTGCGGGTCAATTTCTAAAAGTTTATTTTTTAATTATTTGTAGCTATTTTGTTATTTTTATAATTACGATTTGTTAAAAATTTTTAAAAGAGATTAAATATAAGTAGCTATTTGGGATATGAAATTTAGGAGGTTAGTCATGGCAAAAGAAGTTTTTCAAAGAACAAAGCCGCACATGAATGTTGGAACAATAGGCCACGTTGATCATGGTAAGACAACATTAACAGCGGCTATTAGTATTTATTGTTCAAAATTAAATAAAGATGCAAAAGCATTAAAGTACGAAGATATTGATAATGCACCTGAGGAGAAGGCGAGAGGAATAACAATTAATGCTAGGCATATTGAGTACGAAACTGCCAATAGGCACTATGCCCATGTTGATTGTCCAGGTCATGCTGATTATATAAAAAATATGATTACGGGGGCAGCTCAAATGGATGCAGCAATACTTTTGGTTGCTGCTGATAGTGGTGCTGAACCTCAAACAAAAGAGCATTTACTTCTTGCTCAAAGAATGGGGATAAAGAAAATAATAGTTTTTTTAAATAAATTAGATTTAGCAGATCCTGAGCTTGTTGAGCTTGTTGAAGTTGAGGTTTTAGAGTTGGTTGAAAAATATGGATTTTCAGCTAATACCCCAATAATCAAGGGTTCAGCTTTTGGGGCTATGTCAAATCCAGAAGATCCTGAGGCTACAAAATGTGTTAAAGAACTGCTTGAATCTATGGACAATTATTTTGATCTTCCAGAAAGAGATATTGACAAGCCATTTTTGCTTGCTGTTGAAGATGTATTTTCTATTTCAGGAAGAGGTACTGTTGCTACTGGGCGTATTGAAAGAGGTGTTATTAAGGTTGGGCAAGAAGTTGAAATAGTTGGTATTAAGGAAACTAGAAAAACCACTGTTACTGGTGTAGAAATGTTTCAGAAAATTCTTGAGCAAGGTCAAGCAGGAGATAATGTTGGGCTACTTCTAAGAGGAGTTGATAAAAAAGACATTGAGAGAGGGCAAGTTTTGTCGGCTCCAGGTACAATTACTCCACATAAAAAGTTTAAAGCTTCAATTTATTGTTTGACCAAAGAAGAAGGTGGTAGGCACAAGCCATTTTTTCCAGGTTATAGACCACAATTCTTTTTCAGAACAACCGATGTTACAGGAGTTGTTGCTTTAGAAGGGAAAGAAATGGTTATGCCTGGTGACAATGTTGATATTGTTGTTGAGTTAATCTCTTCAATAGCTATGGATAAGAATGTAGAATTTGCTGTTCGAGAAGGTGGTAGAACTGTTGCTTCAGGAAGAATTCTTGAAATATTGGAATAGTTCGAGACTTTAGGGATATATTTAATATTTCTAAAGTTTAGGAGAATAAATTGATTGCTAAAGATAAGATACGCGTAAGATTATTTAGTTTTGATGTTAAAATATTAGATCAGAGTGCCGAATCTATTGTTAAAGCTGTTCAGAAGGCTAAGGCTCAGATTAAGGGTCCAATTCCTTTGCCGACAAAAATAAAAAAATATACTGTTTTACGTTCTCCTCATGTCAATAAAAAGTCAAGGGAGCAATTTGAGATGAGAACTCATAAAAGGCTTATTGATATTTTAGAACCCACTTCTGCTTTAATGGATTCTTTAATGAAATTAGAACTTCCAGCAGGTGTTGAGGTAGATATTAAACAGTAAATTATATTTTAAGTATGTGAAGTATATGAATTTGAGGTGTTTTAATGTTGGGATTGATTGGAAAAAAAGTTGGCATGACTCAGATATTTCAAAAAAATGGTGTTGTGGTTCCTGTTACTGTTATAGAGTTTCAGCCCAATTATATTATAGGGAAAAAAACAGTTGATAGAGATGGTTACAGTGCTCTTATAGCGGGTTCTGTTGATCTTAAGGGCTCTAAAGTTTCAAAGCCTATAAGAGGTCAATATAAAAGCTTAAAAAATATTGAGCCTAAAAAATATGTAATAGAGTTTAAGGGGCTTGAAGGGTATGATGCTGGTGATGAAATTAAGATTGATGTTTTTAAGTCAGTTAAGTATGTGGATGTTACAGGAACTACTAAGGGCAAAGGTTTTCAGGGAGCTATGAAAAGGCATAATTTTAGTGGTGGGCCATCTTCTCATGGATCAAAATTTCATAGACATCTTGGTGGAACAGGACAAGCTACTACTCCTGCAAGGACGTTCAAAGGGACCAAAATGGCTGGTAGAATGGGTGGAAATCAACAAACTATTCAAAATCTTGAAGTTGTTTTAATTGATGAAGAAAAGAGAGCTATCCTGGTAAAAGGGGCTGTGCCCGGGGCTAAGGGTTCTTTTGTTGTTGTTAAGAAATCTAAAAAGTAGGTATTTAGTATGGAAAGGAAAGTTTTTTCTAAAGATGGAAAAGAGATTAGAACTATAAATTTGGATGATAGGGTTTTTAATATAGAAATTAGTCATGGATCTATTTATAATGCTATAAAAAACGAGCTGTCTAATCTTAGGGTTGGTACATCTTCAACTAAAACCAGATCAGAGGTTAAAGGTAGTTCAAAAAAACCTTGGAAGCAAAAAGGAACCGGTAGAGCTAGAGTGGGTACAAAGCGAAACCCAGTTTGGATTGGTGGGGGGATAGCATTAGGACCAAAGCCCAGAGATTATAGCTACAGATTGCCTAAAAAAGTGAAAAGACTTGCATTCAAGTCTGTTTTAAGCTTGCGTGCTGCTGATGAAAATAATTTCAAAGTTATTGAGAATTTTAATATTGAATCGGGAAAGACAAAAGATCTTGCTTTAATAATAAAAAATTTTGCAAGTGTTAGTGGCAAGGTAGTTGTTATTTTGGGCAGTGATGATCAGATGATCAAAAGGGCTGGTAAAAATATAAGAGATCTAAAGATCTTGTCTTTTGATAAACTTAGGGTTGTTGATTTGTTTTATGCTAAAAATTTAATAGCTCTAGAATCTGCTGTTAACAAGCTTAATGAGTTTTACATTAAAGAAAAGAGATGTTGAGGATAAGTATGAAAGCTTATGATATAATAATTTCACCTATGCTTACTGAAAAAACCAATACTCAAAGAGAAGGTATCAATGTGTATGTTTTTAAGGTAAGCAAGAGAGCAAATAAAAAAGAAGTTGGTGCAGCAATAAAAGAGCTTTTCGATGTTACTCCAGTATCGTGTAATTTGCTTAATATTAAAAGTAAAGCCAAGGTTGTGGTGTCTCGAAGAGGGTATCCTATAGGGAAGGGAAAAACTTCTTCGTGGAAGAAGGCATATGTTTATCTTAAAAAAGAAGATAAAATAGATATTTTTTAGTGGTTTTGGAGAAAAATAAATATGGGTATTAAGACTTATAAGCCTAAAACTTCTTCTTTGCGTTATAAGACGACTTTATCTTTTGATGATTTGAGCAAGGGTAATGATCCTTTGAAGTCTTTAACAAAAGGTAAAAAGTTTAAAGCAGGAAGAGATTCTTCTGGTAGGATTAGTGTTAGAAGAAGAGGCGGTGGGCATAAGAGAAAGTATAGATTGATTGATTTTAATCGAAGAGATAAGTTTAGCATTCCTGCTCGTGTGGCTTCTATTGAATATGATCCTAATAGAAGTGCTAATATAGCCCTGCTTGTCTATAAAGATGGAGACAAGAGATATATTATTTCTCCTAAAGGCATTAAAGTTGGGGATGTTTTGGAAAGTGGTCCGAACGCCCCAATTAAAATTGGGAATGCTTTGCCTCTTGAAAATATTCCTATTGGAAGAACTGTTCATAATATTGAGCTTAATGTAGGCAAGGGTGGTCAGCTTGTAAGAAGTGCAGGGGGGTATGCTATGATACTTGCTTCTGAAGGTAATTATGTTACCGTAAAGTTGTCATCTGGTGAGATGAGGTTGATTTTTAAAAAATGCATTGCAACAATTGGTGAAATTGGCAACGAAGATTATGTCAATGTTTCCATAGGTAAAGCTGGTAAAAGCAGATGGCTTGGTAAAAGACCTAAGGTTAGGGGTGTTGCTATGAATCCTGTTGACCATCCACATGGTGGTGGTGAGGGGAAAACTTCCGGGGGTCGCCATCCCGTGTCTCCTTGGGGACAACCTACTAAAGGTTATAAGACTCGCAAGAAGAAAAGGTATTCAGATAAATTTATTATTAAAAGAAGAAATAAGTAGGAGAGTATAGTGGCAAGATCTATTAAAAAAGGACCTTTTATAGAAAAAAGTCTTTATCAAAAAGTTTTATCATCTTCTGGAAGTGAGAAGAGGGTTGTTATTAAGACTTACTCTAGAGCCTCAACAATAATTCCTGAGATGGTGAGTCTTACTATATCTGTTTACAATGGTAAGGCTTTTATACCTATTTATATTACTGAAGATCTTGTGGGGCATAAGCTTGGCGAGTTTTCACCTACAAGGATTTTTAGAGGACATGCCAAGTCAGATAAAAAGGGAAGGAAGTAAGTATCTATGTTGATAAATAGAAGATATACAGCAAAGGGCAAAAATTTACCCTCTTCTCCAAAAAAAGTTAGGCCAATAGCTGACAATATACGGGGAGAGTCTTATGTTAAAGCTATTGCAGTGCTTTGTTCTATGCCTAATAAAGGAGCTAAGCTTTTAGAAAAGGTTGTTAAGTCAGCAGCATCAAATGCTATGTATCATAATAAAAATCTTTCCGAAGACATGATATTTGTTAAAGCAGTTATGGTTGATGATGGACGTCGTCGTAAAAAGATTTGGCCTAGGGCTAGAGGTAGAGCAGATAGGCTTATTAATAGGAATTGTCATATTTTTGTTGAAGTTGATGAAAAAAAAGATATTAAAGGATAAAGTATGGGCCAAAAAGTACATCCATATAGCTTAAGGGTAAAAATTAATAAAGATTGGAAATCAAAATGGTATTTTGATAAAAAGTTGTATTCTACAATTCTTCATGAAGATTTTTTAATAAGACGTGAGATTATGAAGTTTCTCAAAGGGATTAAATTTGATATTTCTGATATAGAAATAATTAGAAATAATCCCCAAAAAGTAACAGTAGTAATTGCTACTCCAAGACCCGGTTCTGTTATAGGTCTAAAAGGTTCTAATCTTGAAAAAATTGGTCAATTGTTAACTAAAAAAATTTCTAAAAAAATTAGTATTAAAATCAAAGAAATTAAAAGACCGGAGCTTGATGCTCAGATTATTGCTAATGGAATTGCAAAGCAAGTAGAAAATAGAGCGTCTTATAGGAAAGTTTTAAAATCATCTCTTTCTACTTCTATGTTAAAAGGTGCTCAAGGGCTAAAGATTAAGATTGCCGGTAGACTTGGTGGAGCTGAGATTGCAAGAAGCTTTGAGGTTAAGGAGGGTAGGATTCCTTTGCATACTCTTAGAGCTAATATAGATTATGGTTTTTCTGAAGCTCAAACTACTTATGGTATTATTGGAGTCAAGGTTTGGTTGTTTAAAGGTGAAGTTTTAGGTAAACAAACTAATTCTGATGCTGGTCAGGTAATAAATAGGAAGCCTTTTAGGGAAAGAGGTGAGTCTGCTAAAAATTTTGATAAAATTTCAAATAATAAAGAGAAGGTTAATGAAAAGCAAACCAGAGTTTTAAATAAAAAAGGTGGGTTGTCTAAAGATGGAGAAGGCATTTTAAATAAACCCAATGTGCCTTCTTCTAAAGGAAGAGCCGATTCTAATTAGCAGGATATTGGAGGAGAATTAGATGTTAAGTCCAAAAAAGGTTAAATATAGAAAAAAGCAAAGAGGAAGATTGTCCGGAGAGGCTCAAAAGGGCAATAAGGTTTCTTTCGGTGAATATGGTCTTGTTTCTTTGGAAACAAATTTTATTACCGCTCGTCAAATTGAAGCTGCTCGTATTGCAATGACTCGTAAAATAAAAAGAGGTGGTAGGGTTTGGATAAGAATATTTCCTGATATTCCTTATACTAAAAAACCAGCTGAAACTAGAATGGGCAAGGGCAAAGGGGGGGTTGATCATTGGAACGCTCCTGTTAAGCTTGGCACTGTTATGTTTGAGATGGCTGGAGTTGCAAAAGAGCTTGCTCAAGAGGCTATGTCACTTGCAAGTTCTAAGCTTCCGGTGAAAACTATGTTTATTGTAAGGCGAGATTTGAGGTAGCTATGTTGAAAAATTTTAAGAATTTTACTCTTGAGGATATGAAGGCTAAACGGCTAGAATTAAAGAAAGAGTATTTAGATTTAAGATTTAAAGCTGTTGTTGGTCATGTTGAAAATCCTTTAAAAAAAAGAGAGATTCGACGTGATATTGCAAGACTTAATACAATGATTTGTGAATATGAATTGGGTATTAGAAAGGTTTAATATGGCAAGAGAAAATAAAAAAGAATTAATTGGTAAAGTTGTTAGCGATAAGATGTCTAAGACTATAGTAGTAGAAATTGTTCAAAGAAAGATGCATCCAATTTACCATAAGTATTTAAAAGTCAGCAAAAAAGTTAAAGCACATGATGAAAAGGAAATTTCAAAGATTGGTGATAAGGTTAAAATTATTGAGGTTCGTCCTATTAGTAAAGATAAAAGATGGTCTCTTGTTGAAGTTTTAGAGAAATTAAAATAGCTTTGGTTTTTCTAAAGGAGGTTGATTATGATTCAGATGCAAACTTATTTAACAGTTGCAGATAATACTGGTGGCAAGGTGGCTCAATGTATTAAAGTTCTTGGTGGCAGTAAAAGGCGTTATGCTAAAATTGGAGACGTAATAACTATTGTAGTAAAACAAGCAATTCCTAATTCTTCTGTTAAAAAAGGAGATGTTTGTAAAGCTGTAATTGTTAGGACTTCTAAAGAAGTAAGACGTAAGAATGGAACTTATGTTAGATTTGATGATAATGCTTGTGTGATACTTGATGCTAATTTAAGTCCTAGAGGCAAAAGGGTGTTTGGACCTGTTGCAAGAGAACTCAGAGATGCTAATTTTATGAAGGTAGTATCATTGGCTTCAGAGGTGATATAGCAAAGGGGGTTTTGTGAAAACAAAGTTGAAGATAGGTGATAGCGTAAAGATTCTTTCTGGGAAAGATAAGGGAAGAATAGGCAAGATTGCTAGTATAAATAGAAAAAAAAATAAAGTTATTGTTGAATCTTGTAATATGGTAAAAAAAGTCATCAAGGCTAGGACGCCCCAAGAAAAAGGTAGAATAATTGATAGGGAGGCCGCTATAGACATTTCAAATGTGATGATATTTACCAAAGGAACTTCTTCAAGATTAGGTATTAGGTTTGAAAATAATGAAAAAATAAGGTATCTTAAGAAAAATGGTCAGAGGGTATAGAGTTTATGAATTATGTTCCTGAATTGAAGAAGTATTATAAAAATAGTGTTGTAAAAGAACTTGTTAAGGAATTTGAATATAAATCTATAATGCAAGTTCCCAAACTTGAAAAAATAGTAATTTCTGTAGGTGTTGGTGAGGCTGTTAGGAATAAAAAGTTTTTAGACTCTGCGGTTTTAGAGCTTACTCAGATCACTGGTCAGAAAGCTGTAAAAACAAAAGCCAAAAAAGCAATTGCTGGGTTTAAGATTAGACAAGGGCAAGAAATAGGTGCTAAAGTTACGCTTAGGGGCAATGTAATGTATGAGTTTTTGTATAAGCTTATTCATTTAGCATTGCCAAGGGTTAAGGATTTTAGAGGAATCAATGGAGATGCTTTTGATGGTAATGGAAATTATTCTCTTGGAATAACGGAGCAAATAATATTTTCTGAAATAGACTATGATAAAATAGAGAGAATATCTGGTTTGAATGTTACAATTGTGACAACAGCTCCAAATGATAAAGAAGGCAAAGCTTTGCTTTTGAAATTTGGAATGCCGTTTAGTAATTAAAGGGATTTATAAGGTATATGGCTAAAAAATCAATGATTATTAGGGCTTTAAGAAAGCCTAAGTATAAAACAAGACAGAACAATAGATGTAAATTATGTGGTCGTCCTAGAGGTTATTTGAGAGATTTTTGTATGTGCAGGATATGTTTTAGAAAGTATGCGTCTGAAGGATTAATTCCTGGCGTTTCAAAATCAAGTTGGTAAGGAGATTTTATGGCGATTACTCATTCGGTAGGAGATATGCTAACTAAATTGAGGAATGCAAGTAGAGTTAAGCATGGGTCTGTAGATTTAAAAATGTCTAATATGAATAAGTCAATATTAAACATTCTTAAAGAAGAGGGTTATATCAAGGATTTTAGTTTTTTAGAAAAAGACGGAATTGCTTTTATTAAGGTTTTGTTAAAATATGACAGCAAAAGAAATCCTGTTATAAATAAAATAGATGCCATTTCTACTCCTGGTAGAAAAATTTATTCTTCATATAAGAAGATGCCAAGAATAAAGAATGGATATGGGATATTAATAGTATCTTCTTCTCAAGGTGTTATTACTGGCAAAAAAGCTAAAGATAATAAAATAGGTGGTGAATTGATTTGTTCAGTTTGGTAGATTAATAGGGGGATTTATGTCGCGTATTGGAAGACTTCCTATAAAGATTCCAGATACTGTTAAGATTGATGTTAAAGACAATTTGGTAACAGTTGAAGGGGCTAGAGGAAAGTTAGTTCAAAATATAAAAGATAGTGTTAATGTTAAAGTTGAAAATGGTAGCGTTATTATTGATCGAGTTTTTAATGATAAAAAAGCAAAAGCTTATCATGGTCTTTACAGAAGCTTAATTTTTAACATGGTAAAAGGAGTAACTGAAGGATTTTCCAAATCTCTTACTATAAATGGTATAGGCTATAGGGCAGAACAACAAGGCAATAGTCTTTTTTTAAACCTTGGTTATTCGACTCAGTTTGAATATGTTATTCCGGATGGTATTAATATAAAGCTTGATGGTAATACTAAAATTTCTGTTGAAGGCATAGACAAGTCTAAGGTTGGCCAAGTTGCTGCTGAGATTAGAAGTTTAAAAAAACCAGAACCATATAAGGGTAAGGGTATCAAGTATGATACTGAAGTTATTAGGAGAAAAGTTGGGAAATCTGGTGTAAAAAAATAAATTTTGGGTGAATAGTTATGAAAAAAATAAAAGAAGCGGAACAGAGAAGATTTAGGCGTAAAAAAAGGATAAAGGATAAAATAGGGCGTGGGATATCAAGCAGACCAAGAATTACTATATTTAAATCTAACAGATATTTTTATGCCCAAGTTATAGATGATAGCAAGGGGCATACTGTTGTAAGTGTTTCTACTATTGAAAAAAGTCTTAATTTAAGCAAAAATATTGATGATGTAAAAAAACTTGGAGAAGTTCTTGCTAAAAGGCTTAAGGAAAAAAATATAAATAATCTTATTTTTGATAGAAATGGTTATAAGTATCATGGACTTATTGCAAGTTTTGCAACTTCTTTGAGAGAGTTTGGTATTAATATTTAAGGGAGTATATTTATGGCAGATGTTCAAGTTCAGAGAAAGCAAATAGAAAAATTAATATCACTCAATAGAGTTACTAAGGTTGTTAAGGGAGGAAGAAGATTCTCTTTTGCTGCTTTCATGGTTGTTGGAGATGGAGAAGGCTATGTTGGTTGGGGCTTTGGCAAAGCCAATGATGCTAGTGATGCGATAAAAAAAAGTTTAACAAGTGCTAGAAAAAATTTAAGGTTTGTTCCTATCCGAAAAGGGACATTGCCACATGAGGTTATTGGAGACTTTAAGAAAGCTAAGGTTTTAATCAAGCCAGCTACTCATGGTACTGGTGTTATTGCTGGAGGTCCTGTTCGCTCTGTCATGGAGGCTTTAGGAGTGCATGATATTTTAAGCAAATCTCTTGGTTCTAATAATTCTATGAATGTAGTAAAGGCAACTTTTAAAGCATTCGATTTAGTTTTAGATGCTGAGAAAGTAGCAGAGATGCGGGGAAAAACTTTGAAAACTTTATGGGGTTAATGTATGATTAAAAGGAAATTAAGATTACAGTTAAAGAAAGCTAGATTTAATGCTTCAAGGTCTAGATCTAAGAATAAATGTTTTATTAAAAGAATCGAAAAGAATAGGGAAATTATTTCTAAAAACGATATCAATGTACAAATTATTCTTGTAAGAAGTCTTATTGGGAAATTAAAGAAAAAGGTTAAAGTTTTAAAAGCATTAGGTTTAAATAAAATAGGCGATAAAAAGGTGCATTTTTTAAATAAATCTATTAAAGGTATGCTTAACGAAACTATTAATATGATTTTATTAAGTGAGGTAAGTAATGTTTAACCTATTAAAACCTAAGGGAGCTAGTAAGCGACGTAAAATTATTGGAAGAGGTCCAGGTTCAGGACTTGGTAAAACTTCTGGAAGAGGCCAAAAGGGGCAAAGAGCAAGAAATACTTCACCAAGACTTGGATTTGAAGGTGGGCAAACTCCTCTTTATAGAAGATTGCCAAGGAGAGGATTTTCTAATAATGATTATAAATTGGAATATGCAATTGTTAATCTTGGAGATATAGATAAAAAGTTTAAAGATGGACAAGTGGTAAATTATGATACTTTGCTTGAAAATAAACTTATAAGAAAAAAAAATAAAAGAATTAAGATTTTGTCTAATGGCAAGTTTACAAAAAAAATTCCTTTTGAGGTTTCTAAAATTTCTAAATCGGCCGAAAGTCTTGTAACAAAAATTGGTTGTACTATTAAATTAGTTTAAAATGGAATAAAAATGAAAGGATTATTTTTAAGTTTATTTACTGTTAAGGATTTAAGGAATAAGTTCTTATTTACTTTATTTATTCTTTTTCTTTTTAGAGTTGGTTCGTATTTGCCAATACCAGGAATAGATCCTGTAGCGCTTAAGAGTTATTTTAAGTCACAATCAGATTTTTCAATTGCTAATTATTTTGATTTTTTTTCAGGCGGAGCTTTTAGTAATTTTTCTATATTTATGCTTAGTATAGGCCCTTATATTTCAGCGTCTATTATTGTTCAGCTTCTTGTTTATTCTTTTCCTTCTTTGAAAAAAATGCAAGAAGGTGATGGTGGCAGACAAAAGACTAAAAAATATACAAAGTATTTAACAATAGTAGCAGCTGTAGTTCAAGGATATGCAACAAGTCTTTATGCTAAGAGCATTCCAGGTGCCGTTACCATTCCTTTTTATAGATATATATTTATTGCTATTTTAACAGTTACCACAGGTACATTTATTCTTTTGTGGTTTGGAGAGCAGATTAATCAAAGAGGTATAGGCAATGGAACATCTTTGATAATTTTTTCCGGCATAGTGGTTAGACTGCAAGCAGCTTTGTTTAATTTATTCCAAAGTATGCAGGATCCTTCTCAAAATGTTAATCCTGTGTTTGTGATACTTGTTATAAGTATATTTATTTTAGTTGTTATCTTGATTATATATGAATATAAAGCTCAAATGCGAATTGCTATTCATTATGCTAGAGCAAATTCTAAGAGTACAGTTAGTTCGTATTTGCCAATCAAATTGAATCCATCAGGTGTTTTGCCTGTTATTTTTGCCTCTGTTTTGATTACTTTGCCTTTACAAATTTTAAGTGGTTTTGCAGAAACTTCTTCTATAGCTAGGCAAATTTTATCTTATTTAAGGCCTAATGGATTTTATTATACTTTTTTAAATGTCATTTTGATAATAGGATTTACATATTTTTATTCTAAGATTCAGTTAAGCCCTAAAGATATAAGTAATAATATCCGCAAGAATGGCGGTACTATTCCTGGAATAAAGTCTGACGAGATGGAAAAATATTTAGATGAGATTATGAATAAAACTTTGTTTTCAGGATCTATTTTTTTGTCAATTATTGCAATTATTCCATTTTTAGTGCAAAATATTTTTAGATTTCCTCATGATGTTTCGAGGATAATGGGGGGGTCTTCTTTGCTTATTATGGTAGGGGTTGCGCTTGATACATTGATTCATATTGATGCTTATTTAAAAACTCAAGGGTTTTCTCATGGAAATAAAAAGAATTATGCGTTTTTGCAAAAAATTTAGGAGTATTTGATTATGAAAGTTAGAGCAAGTGTTAAGCCAATTTGTGAAAAATGTAAAGTTATAAAAAGAAAAGGTGTATTAAGGATTATTTGCGATAATTTAAAGCACAAACAAAGACAAAAGTAAAAAATTAGAGGAAATAAAATGGCTAGAATATCGGGAATAGATTTACCAAATAATAAACAATTAAAAATAGCGCTTACTTCTATTTATGGTATAGGCAGAACAAGAGCTTTGGAGGTTTGTAGTAAGTCAGGCATTTCTCCAAACAAAATCGCTAAAGACTTAGGTAATGATGAAGTTAATCGACTTAGAAAGGTGATTGAGAGTGATTATATTGTAGAAGGAAAACTTAGAAGCGAAGTTGCTATGTCTATCAAAAGGCTTATGGATATAGCGTGTTACAGGGGCGTTAGGCATCGAAAAGGATTGCCTTTAAGAGGCCAGAGAACTAAAACTAATGCAAGAACTAGAAAAGGAAAAAGAAAAACTGTAGCTAATAAGAAAATAGCTAGCAAGTAAATAGTTTTTAAGATTTGGAGGATAAGTTGAGCGCGAAATTGTCAACTAATAGTAAAAGAAAATTGAAAAGAAATATTGGAGAAGGAAACGTATATATACAAGCCACTTTTAATAATACCATAGTCACTGTATCCGATATAAAAGGGAATGCGTTAGCTTGGGCGAGTGCTGGTGGAATGGGTTTTAAAGGAGCTAAAAAGTCAACTCCATATGCTGCTCAAATAACAGCAGAATCTGCTTTAAATAAGGTAAAAGATTTTGGAATTAATTATGTTCATGTTTATATAAAGGGGCCAGGGATTGGTAGAGAATCTGCAATAAGAGCTATTGGTTCTATTGGAATGACTGTAAAATCAATTTCAGATATTACTCCTATTCCTCATAATGGATGCAGACCTAAAAAAACCAGACGAGTTTAATTATAAGGAGTTATGATGCCTGTGGAAAAACTTTTGAAAGATTTCACCATACCTGAAAAAATTGAATTTTTAAAAAGCCAAGATGATGGGTCTTATGGTAAATTTACAATATATCCTTTTGAAAGAGGCTTTGGAGTTACTATAGGTAATACTTTAAGGCGTGTGTTGCTTTCTTCTATTGAAGGGTATGCTATTACTGCTATGAGAATCCAGTCTAACAATAAAGATTCTTCTTCAAAGGTTGTTTCAAGTGAATTTGATTTGATTCCTGGAGTTTCTGAAGATACTCTTGAAGTCATTGCTAATATTAAAAATATCCATTTGAAGCTTGGAGAAGGAGAGCAAAGCAAGACAATAAGCTTTAGTGTTAGTGGCAAGGAGACCAATGTTTTGAAAGCTTCTCATTTTGAAAGAGATGGAGTTGAGGTTTTTAATAAAGATTTAGTTATAGCTACTTTATCACATGATGTGAATTTGGATTTTGAATTTCAAATTAATTATGGCAGGGGTTATATATCTTCTGAGCAAAATTCTAAATATTTAGAAGAAGTTAATGTTATTGCTTTAGATTCTATATTTTCTCCTATAGAGAAAGTTTCATATTCTGTAGAAGATACTAGGGTTGGTCAAAGATCAGATTATGACAAGCTTGTAATGGAAATTTGGACTACCGGTGTGATTTCTGCCAAAGATGCAATAAAAAAAGCTGCATCAATAGTAAGAGAGTTTTTGTTTCCTCTTGTAGATTTTGAAGACAATGCTAGTGTATCTTTTGAAAAGTCAAAATCAGAAGATTCTAATTTGCTTGATATGAGTATTGAAAAATTAGATTTGTCAGTCAGATCTTTAAATTGTTTGGCAAAAGAAAATGTTAGAACTTTAGGAGAACTTATTAGTAAAAGTGCAGAGGAGCTTTCTAAAGCAAGGAATTTCGGGAAGAAAAGCTTAGAAGAGATAATCGAAAAACTTGGTTCTTATAGATTGTTTTTGGGAATGTCTAAAGAAGATGCTTTATCTGTATTGAGTAAGAGTATTAAAATATCTGAATAAAAGGAGAGTTTGGCTTGTTTTATGAAAACAAAATTGGGTTTTAATAGATTAAATAGGAAGTCTAGTCATAGGAGAGCGCTTTTAAAAAATATGGTAATTTCTTTTTTAAAGTATGAGAAAATTTCTTCTACTAAGGCAAAGTTATTTGAAGTTAAAAGATTTGCTGAAAGATTGATTACAAAGGCAAAAGTTGACACTGTGTATAATAGGCGGGAGTTATCAAGATTTATACATGATAAGTCTATTTTGAATAAGCTGTTTGTTAGAATTTCTCCTGTTTTTAAAGAAAGGAATGGTGGGTATACTCGGATAATTAAATTAGGGAAAAGGTATGGAGATGCAGCTGAAATGGCTATCCTAGAATTAGTTGAAAAGCCTTTAAAAGTTGAATAATTAATAATTTGAGCGTACTGTTTTAAAGATTAAATTTTAAGTTGCTTTAAACAGAATAGGAGTTAAATGATATGATATATATTATTTTTTCTTCTATTTTTGCTGGCTTTATATTAGGATTTTTAGTAAGAGTTTTTTTAGGTAGATTGTCTTTATTAGATTTAGAAAAGAATCTGACAAAAGTAAAGGAAGAATCACAATTAGAGATAGAAAATGAAAGAAGGCAAATTATTGCTAATGCAAAATCTCAAATGCTTAAAGAGAAAAACCAGCAAGATAGGGATATAAGAGATCGGAAAAATGAGATTGTTAATCTAGAAAAAAGATTATTACAAAGGGAAGAGACTTTAGATAAAAGAATATCTGCTCTTGATAAGCAGCAGTCTAGGGTTGATTTTAAAATTAAAGAATTTGAACAAAAAGAAAAAGTAATAAGAGAAAAAGAAGCTGATCTTGTTAAAAGATTGGAGAGTATTTCTGGGCTTACAAGAGAAGATGCAAAAAAAATTGTAATTGAAAAAGTTGAGAATGAGTCTAGAAGAGATGCTCAGATTATTATCAATAAAAGTGAACAGGAAGCCCATTTATTAGCAGATAAAGTTGCAAAAGATATTTTAGTATCTACTATGCAGCGTATTGTCACAGAGGTAAGTTCGGAGTTTACAGTAGCTTCTGTTGAATTGCCCAATGATGAAATGAAGGGAAGGATTATAGGAAAAGAAGGGCGTAATATTAGAGCTCTTGAGACTTTAATAGGAGCTGACATTATCATTGATGATACTCCTGAAGCTGTTGTTATATCCTGTTTTGATCCAATAAGAAAAGAGCTTGCCAAGAGAACTTTAGAAAGACTTGTAACAGATGGTAGAATTCATCCTGCTAGGATTGAAGAGGTTGTATATAATGTTACCAACGAGATAAATAGCATTATTCAAGAAGAAGGCGAGAAAGTGGTTTTTGATCTTAATATACATGGACTTGACAAGAGACTTATTAGAGGATTAGGAAGACTTTATTTTAGAAGCAGTTATGGTCAAAATGTTTTAAGCCATTCCAAGGAAACAGCTATAATAGGAGAAATTTTAGCTAAAGAGATGAAATTGGATCCTATTGTAGTAAAAAGAGCATGTCTTTTGCATGATATTGGGAAAGGTATGGAAAGCATTTCTGATAATAGTGAAGGACACGCTATTACTGGCGCCGAACTTGCGCAAAGTTGTGGAGAAAGTGAAATTGTTGTTAATGCTATTGCTGCTCATCATAATGAAGTAAAACCTGAGAGCCTTGAAGCTATTGTTGTTCAAATAGCAGATGCAATTTCGGCGTCTCGTCCTGGTGCAAGGCGTGAAAGTTTAAATAACTATATAAATAGACTAAAAAGACTTGAGGACATTGCTTATAGTTTTGAAGGTGTTCAAAAATGTTATGCGATTCAAGCTGGTCGTGAAGTTAGAATTATTGTTGACAATGTTTTGGTTAATGATGAAAAATCAATTTTACTTGCTAGAGACATTGCTAAGAAAATAGAAGCTGAAATGAGGTATCCTGGTAAAATTAAAGTTACAATTATTCGTGAAACCAGAGTTATTGAATATGCAAGATAGCACGATTAAAACTTTAATAATTGGAGATATAATAGGCGAAAGTGGATTAAAAAAAGTTTTTTTTAATCTTAAGCATATTAAGAATAAATATAGAATAGATTTGGTAATTGCTAATGGAGAAAACTCTTCAAATGGTTTTGGAATAACACCGGAAATAGCAAATAATCTTTTTAGATCAGGGGTTAATGTTATTACTACAGGTAATCATGTATATTCTAATTATAAAATAAATGATTATCTAAATAAGCAAGTGTATATATTAAGACCAAATAATTTTTCAGATTTATTAGATGGGCATGGTTATTGTTTTTTAACGGTTCGAAATGAAAAGGTTGCTGTGGCTAATGTTCAGGGGTTTTTAAATATGAATTTTATTGTTAAGAATCCTTTTGATAATGCAAAAAAATTGGTTAATATGCTGAATAATAAGGCTAGAACCATTTTTATAGATTTTCATGCTGAGAGTAATTATGAGAAAGAAAGTTTTGGTTATTTTTTAAATGGTTTTGTAACAGGTGTGGTTGGCACTCATACTCATATTATGACTAAAGATGAAAGGATTTTATCAAAAGGAACAGCTTATATTAGTGATGTTGGAATGACGGGTGGATTGAATTCTGTAATAGGATTTAGTCCTAATATTTCTCTTAAAGGCTTGCTTGAATATGTTCCTTTAAGAGCTGAAGTTGTAGAAGATGACATAGTTTTACAGGGAGTTATTATTACTTCTAATCTAAAGACAGGTCGTGCTTTAAAAATTGAAAGGATCCAGAAATAATTTATTAAATATACTTTGTAAAAGTTATCCAGAAAAAACACGAGAAGAATTAATAGTTTTAATTTTAACAGGTAATATATATGTAAATTCTCATAAAGAAAAAAACCCCAAAATATTAGTAAATAAAACTAGTAAAATAGATCTAGTTGAGAATACTTTTCAAGTATTTGTATCAAGGGGGGGGTATAAGCTTTTGGAAGCCCTTAAGAGTTTTGAGATTGAAGTTAAAAATAAAATTTGTATTGATGTTGGCTCTTCAACTGGTGGTTTTACCGATTGTCTTTTGCAGTGTGGTGCTAATTATGTTTATTCGATTGATGTAGGTATTAATCAACTTTCTTATAAATTGAGAATTGATCCAAGAGTTAAAGTTTTGGAGAAAACCAATATTTTTGATGTTAAAAAATTTAGCATTGTGCCTAATTTTGCCGTTGTAGATGTTTCTTTCCGATCATCAATAAGCATATGTGCAAATTTAATCGATAAACTTTCTGATAATTTTATTATAGTTTTGATCAAGCCCCAGTTTGAGTTTAAAAGCTTAAATTTAGATATAAAAAATTTTAATGGTGTTGTGGATATAAAGTATTTGAAGATAATTTTGCAAAGTGTAATTGAAAAATTTTATAAAAATAAATTACAAGTTAAAAATATATTAAAGTTAAAAACCAAAGGTAAAAAAGGCAATCAGGAGTTTATGTTTTTAGTTGTTAGGTCAGATGTGTTAAATATTGAAAGTTCTATGTTATTGCTTAGCAATATTGAATTTTAGTATTTGTCTAAAGTCTTTTTATTTAGTATTCCTGAAAAGTTTAAGTTTAATTCTTCAAGTATTATTGGATTGTTTTCTATTGTTAAAATTATTCCATCAATTCCTTTAATTTCAAGACATGTTAAAGTTATTTGAGCAATTTGATTAATTATTCCTTCAATACCGAAACTATTTTCATAAAATTCTTTAGATAAGTTTATTTTGGCAATTCCTTCGCTTAGACTTAAGTTCAACAGCTTGGTTTTTATGGGGATTAAACTTAAAAAATTATTTTTTAGCTCGTATTCATTTGGCCCTTTGATTAAAGATTTTAGCGTTTCTTCTAAAATATTTTTGTCGTAATATATAGCTCTTTTTACGGTTTGTCTTAAAAAATAACCTTCGGAGGTGACTTTTATAAAATAAAGTTTAATAAATGTTTTGTTTTTAAGGTTATTATTTCTTTGGTTTTGTTTAAGCTCTTCTTCAAGTTTTTTTATTTCTGGTGGCTGGATTAAAAAACTTTCATTTCTCAGCATTTTTATATTTGTACTTTTACTTGTGTCTTTTTTAGCTTCGATTAATTTATTATTTTGTGTTTCACTTGATTCAAATATACTATTATCGTAATTTTGCTCCTTAAAAATATGCATAATAAGAGAATTTTTGATTACTAATAGTAAACTAGCTATTGTTAAGATAATAGCAATTAAAATTAAAAGTATGTCTGATTTGGTTGAGCTTGAAGTTTTTTTTCTTTTCAATATAAACTACTCATGTGCAATTGGCATAAATACTAATATTTGATATTATAATGGAAATATCGGAATAAATAAAGAGGTATATTTGCTTAGTTATAAAAAGGTTCTTATTGTTGGTAGACCAAATGTTGGGAAATCTGCTTTATTTAATCGAATTTTAGATTCAAAAAGAAGTATTACTGAGAATGCTTACGGTGTTACTAGAGATTTAGTTGAAGAAGTTTGTAAGGTTGGTTCTTTTAATTTTAAATTAATTGATACTGGTGGATTTTCAATCTTAAAAGATGAGATTAGTAAAATTGTTGTTCAAAAAGTTTTAATCTCTTTAGAAAAAGTTGATTTAATTTTATTAGTTTTAGATGTTAATGAAATTTTACTTGAGGATTATCAAATTATTGAAAGATTGAGAAAATATTCTAGCAAGGTAATTTTGGTTTTAAACAAAGTAGATACTAAAGATAAGGAATTTTTAGCTCATGAATTTCATAATTTAGGATTTAAGCGATATTTTTTTGTTAGTGCAGTGCATGGTCGAGGTATTACTAAGCTTAGAGATTTTTTAAAAGTAGAAGTCGGTGAAGCTAATATTGAGGATGAAGCTAACATTAAGGTTGGGATTATAGGCAAGCCCAATACAGGCAAGTCTACTCTTATTAATTATTTATCTGGAGATGAAGTTTCAATTGTTTCAGATAAACCTGGTACTACTAGAGATTTTATTAAAACTAGGTTTACTAAAAATGGAAAAGTTTTTGAGATTATTGATACAGCTGGGATAAGGCGAAGGGCAAGAGTAAATGAAATTGTTGAATATTATTCTGTTAATAGAGCATTAAAAGTAATTGATATGGTAGATGTTGTTTTTTTGTTGATTGATGTTAAAGAAGAGTTAACTTCTCAGGACAAAAAGATTGCTCATTATGCGACTAAAAAAGGAAAAGGAATTATTATTGTATTTAGCAAATGGGATCTTGTTGGAGAATCTAAGGGCCATTTTGAAACTTTAAAAAGTCGTGTGAAGTTCTTTTTCCCTGTTTTAAATTTTGCCCCTGTATTTAGAATTTCTGTTCATAAAAATATAGGCCTAAACTCTCTTTTTAAAGAGGCTTTTAAGTTAAAAGATCAGCTTGAGTTGAAGACCAGCACTCCAGATTTAAATAGAATGTTAAATTTATGGATCAAAGATTATCATTTAAATGTTTCTCATAAAGTAAAATATATTACACAAGTTAGTACTAATCCTGTCAAGTTTATTCTTTTTGCAAATAAAATAAAGAATTTCCCAAATTCTTACTATAATTATTTAGTAAATAATTTACGTGAAATTGGGTATAAAAATATTCCAATTTTAATAGAATTGAGGGAAAAAATAAGAGATTTAAAGTGAAATATATATTTTTATTTTTAATAATTAGGAGTTTAAATCTTTTTGCACTTGAGAGTTTTTTTTATGATTTTGATGTAAGGAGTATGTATTCAAAATATTTTAATTCAAGCTATGTACAAAAAAAAATAAGTCCAATAAAGCATTTTGTTGCAAAGAATTATTATATAGAAGTTTCAAGTGCAGTTTCTTCTGATTATGTTTACTATTCTTTTTTTAATAAAAAAAAGAATGTGGAATATATTTTTCCGGGATCTTATGTAATTAAAGTGGGTAAAGATGGGATTGAGCAGATAAAAATATTTTTTGTAAATAGGGGTGATACATTTATTAGAATAAAGTCTTCAAAATTTTCTTCTAGTGCTGATTTTTATTTACTAAATACTTTAATTTATAAAGACGTTAAATTACCTTTTAAGATTGAAGATATTGCAGTAATTTCTCTTGCCAATATAATAAATTATATTGGCAAAGTTATTGATTTTAGATATTTTATTCCTGAATATTTTGATATTTATAAAAATGTTTCTAATATGGTAATTAGCTTAAGGAAAGCTCTTGCATATTTCCCCATTGCTGAGGTTGTTGATGGTGCAATGAATGAGCATGGCAAAATGGTTTACATAGAAACTGGATTATTACAAAAAGATCCTGTGGGGTTTAATTGTTCAGGATTCGTTAAATGGGTAGCAGATTCTATTTACAAATCAATGACAGGACGTCTTTTACGAATTGATGATCTTAAGCTTAGGCATATTGGTGTTAGGGGTAATGTTTTTACTAAAGGCCATGAATTTAATAAGGATCCTTTTTTTGGACTTGATTGGATTCGTAATATTGCTTATAGGATAAATAATATTAATGAGGGTTTAGATTTATCTAAAATTAAGGAAAATGATGTTAATAACATTAAGTTTTTTGATTATATTGAGAATCGTGGATATAAAATTGAAAATTTAGAGTTTTTATTATATAGTTTGGCTTTAGATGAGCCTGGATATATTTATTTTGGGTCTATTAGCACAGGTGCTAACGATTTTTCGGGTATGATTCTTCATAAACATGTTGTTTTATTTCTTCCATTTCTTGATGAAAATAGAATTTTTAGAGTTTCTGTTAATGAAGTTAATGCTGAGACTTCAATAAAGTCTCTTCAAAAAAGATATCCAAAATCTTATATTCATTTAGTTAGAGTCAAGGTTCCTGAAAATTTACCTATAGTTCCAATACCTGTAAGGGCAAATAATCAATTACCTGTAAAGGCAAATAATCAATCATTATGATTAAAGCTGTAGTATTTGATTTAGATGGCACTTTGTATCCTGAGATGGATAGAAATAAATTAATGTTGTTTGAATTTTTAACCAATATTAAGTTTTTTTTAGCTTTTAAACGAATTAGAAAAAAAATACGAATTTTGCAAAGCAATCAATTTTCGCCTTCAAATAGGGATGAATTGTTTGCCATTCAAGTTAAAATGCTCTCTCAATATTTAAATTACGGTGAGAATCGGTGTGCTTTTTTATTAAATAAAATATATTACAGCCAGATTTTTAGCGATAAGTTTAAAAAACTCAAACCATATCTTGGAGTTCAAGATTTAATCTATTGGCTTAAATTTAAGGGAATAAAGTTGGGTGTAATGTCAGACTTTCCTATTTTAGGTCGTGTCAAAAATTTATTGGATATTCAAGACAGTTTTTGGGATATTCTTTATTCTTCGGAAGATACTGGGTATTTAAAGCCACATAAAATACCTTTTTTAAAAGTTATTGAGGATTTGAATTTAAGTGGTAATAATATTTTATATGTTGGGAATTCTTATGAATATGACATTTTGGGTGCTAAAAATGTTTCAATGAAAGCAGCTTTTTTTTCAAAAAAGCATAAAATCTCTAAGGGGATGATTGATTTTATTTTTCATGATTATAAAGACTTAAGAGAATATATACGTTTGAATATATAGAATATGGGTAAAATTATTTTATGATAGATTTCGCAACTATTTTGGTTAACCTTTTTTTGGTTTCAATAGTTTTGTTTGTTTATAGACAGTATGATAAACGTTCTAGAGCTTTAGATAAAATTAAAAAGTTCATTGATCTTGCAAAGGTTAATCTTGAAGATTTTATTGAAGACAAGACAAAAGAGATTAATGATCTTGCTGTTGATATGGAAGCTTATCAAAGATCTAGTATAGAAATAATAAAAAAGATTGATGAAGTTCAGCAAAAGATTAAAAACAAAAGCAATGATTTTGCAGAAGTCGAAAAAAAAATAGCTTATCATGATTCTATGCTTAAGGATCTTGATGAGATGACTCTTAAAGTTCAAGAGAATATACAAAGATTGCAAGTTGATGGGAAAATAGTAGATAAACTTTCAAAAACTTTAAAAGGATTTAATACTCAGATTGATTCAGTTGAATCAAATTTGAATTCAGTGTTAGAAAAGTTTGATAAGACCAATAAAGAAAATCTCGAGTCTATTAAAATTGCTAGTTGGGAAAAGTTTGATATTAATATTAAAGAACTTATTTTAAAAATGGATAATTTGAATAAAGAGATTGATCTTTATGAAAAAGATCTGGCAAATATTGAAGAGAGAAAAAAGGATATTTTAGTTAAGGGTGATGAAAAATTAGATTTAGAGTTTAACGATTTTCTTGAAAAAGTTGAATTTAATATTGGCAAATATAGTAAAGAGATAGAGAGCTCTTTTGTCTTTTATGAAAACAAATATAAGTTAATAGAAGATTCTATAGAGCTTATTATGGAGAGGGTAAAGAATCAGATTAATGAGAAAGAAGATTTTATTTTAAATAGGCTTAATGAAGAATTACAAAATAAGTTTAAAGATGTATTTACATACGTTGATGACCGTTCTAGAGAAATTCAAGATAAACTTGAGGATAAATTGATTTTAATAGATGACGAGATTTCTTCTATGAGCTCTTCTTTTAAGGACAATGCTTATTCAAGAATTAATTCACTTGAGGAGTCAATACGAATAGAGATGGGAAAGTATGAGGAGCAGGTTGATAATGTTTTTGATAAATTTAGATCTCAAGTTGAGTTGAATCTTAAAAATATTTATGGGGAGTATGAAGATAAAATAAGTCAAGTTGATAAGAACATTAGAGAAAGGGTGGAGCTTAGTTTGTTAGACTTGAATTCTAAAATGGAAGGTGTGCAGTTAGATGCTACCGCTTTAATGAAGAGACTTGAAGATGATTCTAATGGACTATATCTTGAATTTAAAAATAAGTTTGTATCAGATATTGAATTATTTAGTGAGAGTTTTAAAGATGATATTAATAAGCTTAAAATTCAATTAGAATCCCAACTTTTAAATGTTGATTCAAATATTCAAGACAAGCTCATTAAGCTTAATGATAATTTGATTTCTAATTTTGAAGAAATTGATAGTAGGTTTAATAATGATTATTCAAATTTAAGTGATAACTTAAACGTTAAGTACAAAGCTCTTTTTGAATCTTTAGATTCTAGCAGCTCTAAATTTGAAGACCAAATGGAATCTAAATATAAAGGCATTACAGATAGATTAACATCAGAAATAGATGAGTTTTCTTTAATGTATGGTGAGAAATTTGACAGATTATCTCAAGAAGCAATTAATAATTATCGAGAATTTCAAGATTTAAACAAAAAATTAGAGAATGAAATTGGATCTTTGGGTAATATGTTTGAAAAAACTCAAGAGATTTTAAAGCAAGATTTTAATGATAGTTTGATCAGTATTAAAGATGAAATTGGTAAAAATATAGCAGAGTTTAAGGATCGTTATTACGATGAGATAGATATTTTTGTTCGTCAGCTAGAAGAAAGTAAACTCCAATATTCAAATTGGCAAGGTGAAATGGATTCTAATTTAAAAAATATTGAATCTAAAATAAATAAAACAAATGAAGAATTTATAAGTTTAATTGAGATTCAAAAAGACAAAGGCAGAGAGCTTAGTGAGAGTGTTTTTAATGATCTTTCAGATCATATTCAAAAAAAAGCTATCGACATGCATGGTAGTTGGAAGGAGGAGCTTATTGCTTTAAATAAATCTTTGCTTGATATTAAGATTTCTAGTGAAGAACTACTCTCATCTGCTACTTCAAAAATAGAAAATTTAGAAAGAGATGTTAACGATCGGGTGGAATATGTTTTGTTAAAAACAGGCGATATTGAGAGTTTAATGATAGAAAAATATAAAGAATTAAAAGATATGTCATATTCACAAAGTGATGAGGTTTTATTGGGAATTAAAGAATTTATTAATAGGCAAACAGAGATCATTAAAGATAAAAGTGTATTGATGCTTGAAGATTTGAACAAAAAATTTGATGATAAGAATAATTTTATTATAAGTAAGATTGAGGAATGTGATTATAAATTAAAAGATTTTAAAATTGAATCAGAAGATGTTTTGAATAATTTTAAATCGGATCTTAATGAATTTATTGAATCAAAACTTCAAATTGTCTCTAATATAAAAACGGACAATCAAAAGCAAATTGATGATTTTTTAGATAGAATTTCTAAAGATATTTTAAATAGGAAAGATTCAATTGATACTGAAATAGACAGCAAGCTTAGTGATTGGCAAGGCAAATTAAACGAAATAACTGTTAAAATTGAAAATTTATTATCTTCGGGTAAAGTGGATCTAGATTTAATAGATTCTGAGATGACTTCAAAAATTAAAGAGCTTCAATTGTCCATAGAAGGTCTTGAGAGTTATTATCTTGAAAAAATAGATGATTTTAGAAATCAAGGAGCAATATATTCTAATGAACTTTTACAAGATATAATGAACCATTTTAATAAAGATACTAGAGAGCTTGAAGAAAATTTGTCAAAAAAGTTTGCTGCAGTTTTAAATAATTCAGAGGAATTTGTTAAAGAGGTCGACAGTCTGTTGCAAGATAAAAGAACAGATTTTGCTTCTTTTCAGGCCAATATAGATATTACTCTTGATTCTCTTAATGTAAAATTCAATGATATAAACAAAGAAATTAATGAGAAATATAATGAAGTTATATCTAATTATAGAGGTTATTCAGAAAATATTTCTAGCAAACTTGAAAATGAAATAATGCATGAGATTGAAAATCTAAATAGAAGATTAACAGATAGAATAGATAGCCTTAGCAAAAGTATGGATGAAAATCTTCAAAAACTTAAAGAATCTTTTGATGTATCAAAGTATCAAGTTGAAAAATTTGAATTGAGAGTTAAAGATCTAACAGATGATGGAGAAGCAAAAATTAGTGAGTTTGTTAAAGAGATTGAACATTATTACAAATCTAGGTTAGAGGAAGCGATTGATTATAGGAGAACTATTGATAGTGATATTATGCAAGCAAAAGAGAGATTTGGAGAGATAACAAATGATCTTAAGAATAATATTGAGAGCAAGTCTGAGTTTTTAAATGATCTTTATAAGGAAAGATTTAAACTTATTGAGAGTAATTTTGAAGAGAGATATTCTACATTTTTGATTGAAAGCGAGGGAGCTATTTCAAAAATTAGAGATGAAATCTATAAAACACTTACAAACAATGATGAAAATTTGCAGATTAAGATTTCTGAAATGGATCATAATTTTGAGATAGTAGAGCAAAGATCAAAAGAAATTTTAGAGTTTGAAAAAGAATTGAGAGATAGAATTAAAGATTGTTACGGTGTTATAAATGCTCAATTTGGAGAGATTAAAGTAAGCGTTGAGGAGAATATAAAAAATCATTTTGAAGTTTGTATAAAAAAGGCGAATACTTTAATTGATGATGACATTTTAAAGTATGAAAATGAAATTCATAAGAGAATTGATTCTTTAAAATCGATTGAAAATACTTTTGATAGCATAGAAAAAAGTTTGAATGATAAAGTGGCTGGGTGTGTTGATAAAATAGCTAATGGTTTTAATCTTAAATATATTGAGCTTGAAGAAAGGTGCAATGAAGAGCAATTGAATTTGGAGAATAAAATTGACAACAAAATTAAAGTCATTGACAATTTAGCTTTAAGTCAATATGATGAGCTTGAGAAAAAGTATGCTGATATGTATGATGAATTTTCAAAGAGATTAAATTCTTATATTACAACTTTAAGCGAAGAGTTTAAACATTCAAATAAAGATATGATTTTTGGACTTGAATCTCAACTTAAAAATCTTAAAAATCTTGAATCTGATTTAAATAGTGTTGAAAAGGATGTTATTAGATTAAAAGAAGAGTCTTATCATAATGTTTCTTCGCATCTTAAACTATTAGAAGAAGATTTTTTTAAAGATTTGGAAGTTAGAGGAGAAGAACTTAAATCTTCTTTGGAAAACTTTATTGCTTTATACAATGATAAAATTCAATATTTAGAATATGATTTATCTAAAAATTTGGAAAGCAAAACAGAACTTATTCAAAGCTTTCATTTAGATATTGAACAAAAAATTAAAAATGATAAGGAGAATTTTTATTTGGATTTCACTAAAGAATTTTCTTCTAAGAAAAAAGATATGGAGAATGAGATAGTTTTAATGGAAACCAATATTACCAGTAGAGTAGATGAATTTATTGATTTTGTAAATAATAGGCAAAATACTATCGATTCTTGGTTTTTAAATATTAAAGATAATGTAAAAACTTGGCAAGAAGAATCTTGTAGTGTAATAGAGAAGAGAATAAATCTTGCTGAGCTTGGAATCAAATCATTTGAGAACGATATTCTTAATGCCAAGATCGGTTTAGAATCTTTTAAGGATGGTTTTGAAACCAAGGCTGAAGAGATGTTTGATAATTTGCAAAGCGAAGCTAAAAAAATTGAACAATCAGTTCATCTTGATTTTAAGAATATTGGAGAGGCATTAAATCTTAAAGTTTTAGATCTTGAAAAATTTGTTGATTTTAAAGTAGAAAAGATAGACGAAAGGGTAAATAAGAAAACTGAAGATATTTTAATTAAAGCAGAAGTGAAATTTTTAACTCAACAGAAGGATCTTGAAGATAAGATTTTTGAGCTTAATCAAAAATTGGAACATGAATTTACAAGTTTGTCTGCTAATTTTGAGAAAGTAAGGCAAGAAATGGGTGATTTAATTTTTAACGATAAAGAAAGTTTTGAAGGTCAAGTTGAATTAATGCATAAAAATATTTCAGAATTTTCTGAAAAAATTAATTTATACAAGAATAATATTGAGACATCGATTGAGAATGAATATAATTATTTTTCTAAATCTATAAGATCGGAATGTGGTTTGCTTGAAGATGAACTTAAAAAAAGCTTAAAGCATTCAAAATTAGAGATTGAAACCGTGAAAAATGGTTTACAAGAGCAAATTGATAAATTTGAGGGTGAATTTAAGAAAAACTATAAAGAATTGTTGAGAGAAGTTGATGCTAATGTTTTAGAACTTGAGTCTAAAATTTCAAATTATGATATTAAATTTAATAAATTTGTTAGTGATATTAAAGACAATTTAGTTGAGTATAAATCTGATTTGAGAGCAGAGTTTGAGGATCGATATGATAAAATAAATTTTCAAATTGAAAATTTTAAAAAGCTAGATGCTGAGCTTGAGAAAAACAATTCGATATTTTTGGAGGCTTATTCTCTTAAAGATAAATTGGAACAATTATGGGGAACTTTAAAAAATGAGATAAACCTTGCTCAGGAATATAAAAATAATTTTGAAAACGTTAACAAAGAATTTCATAATATTCAAAAAGAAACATCAAGTATTATTGAAACTTTTAATGAATTAAAGTTGGAACGGGAATCTATTAAAGCTATTAAGAATGATTTTAATAGATTTTTTGAATTTTATTCTTCGTTTGATAGTAGATATAGAAGTTTAACTGAATCTTATGATGAAATGCAAATTTATAAGGCTAAAATAAAAGAGATAGCTGATGAGCAGAGAACTATTCTTGATAATTATGAAAGAATTAGCAACAAAGAGAGTATATTAAAGAGCACTATAGAGTCTGTTGATAAAAACTTTGATTTAATAAATGAAGTGGAGAAAAGATTTAATAATTTAAACAAAGAGAGTGCTAAATTTCAGAATAATCTCAAGGATATGGAAAATGTTGTTTCTAATCTTTTACTAAACAAAGGTTTATCAGAAGAAGTGTTAGTTAATGCCCAGAATTTGAAAGAAATGCTTTTAGACATTGAAAATAAGTTGAAAAATACTTTAACTATGAGAGAAAAGGTGGTGAAATCGGAGACAAGATTAGAGAATTTAAACATTGCAGCAGAAGAGAGAATAAAAACTCTTGGCATTCTTGTCAAAACAGATTCTAAATATCAGGATAATGTTGGTCTTAATAATAAAACTGTTAGAAACTCTGTAATAAAATTAATGAGGCAGGGGTGGAGTGCTGAAGAAATTTCTAGGGCTACTAAATTATCTATTGGAGAAGTTGAGCTTATTTTAGAGCTTGGTATAAGCAACAAGGATGATTAAAGGTTATATTTATGAAGGCAGATTTAAATTTAATAAAAACATTACATCCTCTTGAGATAAAAGTAATTTTAAATAATGATGAGGGAGATAATATTTCTGCTTCAATTCTTATTGAAAAATTAGGGTTTAATGAAGGTCAGGCAAATAAAACAATTGAATGGTTAAATTCTAAAGGGATTATTGAAGAGATTTATAGAAAATTAAATGTATTTTATAAGGCTACAGAAAAAGGAATTAGCGTTTTAAGAAATGGGTTTGTTGAGGAAAAAATAATAAATCTATTATCTCAAAAGACAGTATTAGCTTCAAATTTAGCTTTAGAGCTTGATCTTGATGTTAAGGAGGTGAGAAAGGCATTTGGCAATTTATTAAAAGAGGGAATACTTTCTATTGATTTGAACAAACAGATTGTTATTAATTGTTTAAACGGTGTAGAAGCTAATTATAAAAAAATATGTGTCTTATTAGAAAGAGCAAAAGATAGCGATCTTTTGAGAGAAAGTTTAACAATTGAAGAACTTTTATTAATATCAAATTTTGCTAAGAAAAAAGGAGCAGATTCTGTATTTTTTAAAATAATAGAAAAACTTGATTTAAAGTTTAGATTGTCTGATTTTGGACTGGAAGTTAAAAATTTTTTAATAAAAAGTAAATTAACAGGAGACGAGCTTACTAAGCTTACTCCTGAAATTTTAAAAAATAAAACGTATGAGAATAAAAAGTTTAGAGCTTACAATATCCATGTTCCATCAGCTAAAACTTTTATTGGGCGTTTTAATCCTTATTTAGATTATATTTCTAAAATTAAGGACAAATTAGTAGGTCTTGGTTTTGAAGAGTTTGACGGTCCTTTAGTAGAAACAGAATTTTTCAACAACGATGCTCTTTTTATGCCACAATTTCATCCTGCTCGCGATATTAAGGATGTTTATTACATTTTAGAGCCTAGTATTCAAAAATCTTTACCCGAACCTTATTTTTCTAATGTAAAATTGGCTCATGAAACAGGACATGCAACAGGTTCAAGAGGCTGGAGATATAGTTTTAGTGAAGATCTTTCTAAGAGATTGGTTTTAAGAACCCACGGGACTGTTCTTTCTGCAAAACAATTAATTAATGCTAAAAATCCAAGCAGATATTTTGGAGTTGTTAGGTGCTTTAGATATGACCAGGTAGACGCAACTCACGGAGTCGATTTTTATCAAACTGAAGGGATTGTTATTGAAGATCAGGCTAATATTAAAACTTTGCTTGGTTTACTTGAAATTTTTGCCAAAGAGCTTGCAGGGGCTACAGAAGTTAAATATGTTCCTGCATATTTCCCCTTTACGGAGCCTTCAATTGAAATGCATGTAAAACACCCTGTGCTTGGTTGGTTTGAACTTGGGGGAAGTGGAATTTTTAGACCAGAAGTTACAAAGCCTTTAGGTATTGATCTTCCTGTTATTGCTTGGGGAATTGGAATAGATAGAATGGCTTTAATGCACTTGGGCCTTAATGATTTGAGAGATCTTTTTACTTATGACATTGGTGATGTTGTTTTAAGACGGGGGAAGGTAAAATGCCAAAAGTAGAAATTTACAAAAATCTTTTTTTAGATAAAATAGGAAAAAATTTTACAAATTCAGAGATTTCAGAATTACTTGAGCCTTTTAAAGCAGAATTTGATGGGTTTGATGAAAGTTCGGGGAAAATCAAAATAGAATTTAATGATACAAATAGACCAGATTTGTGGTCTTATACTGGGCTTGCGCGTCAAATAAAAGCGTATCTTTTTGGGGAAGCATTTTCTTATGATTTTTTTTCAAAAAAAGGAAATTTTAAAAAGTGTTATGGTGAAATTTTAGTGGATAGTAAAATATCTCAAATTAGACCTTTTATTTTTGGGTTTTTAGCAAAAGGATTTATTGCTAATAATAGAATGCTTGAGACACTAATCCAATTACAAGAAAAACTTTGTCAAAATTATGGGCAAAAGAGGAAAAGAGTTGCAATGGGAATGTATAATTCTGCTTTTATTAAATTTCCAATAAGATATGTTGCTTCATCTCCTGATCACAAGTTTATTCCATTAGGGATGGATTGTGAGCTTTCTCTTTTAGAAATAAACGAAAAGCACTCCAAAGGATTGGAATATTCCCATCTTGTCAAAAATTTTGATAAATATCCGTTATTATTAGATAGTAATAACAATGTAGTTTCTTATCCCCCGATAATTAATTCTAATAATATTGGATCTTTAAAAGTTGGTGATACTGATTTATTTGTTGAGGTGACAGGTATCGATTTTGAAGCAACTTTGTTAGCGCTATCTGTAGTAGCTTGTGATTTTTATGATATGGGTTTTGAAATTTTGCCCATAAAAACTGTGTTTCAAAAGCCTTTTGGTTTAGATTTTGAAGAATTAGTATGCCCCTATTATTTTCAAGAAGAAGTGGAGTTTGATGTGAAAAATGTTAATAGACTGCTTGGTAGCAATTTAACATTAGAACGTATTTGTATTAATTTAAAAAAAATGGGAGTAAATTCTTATTCTAGGGGTTTGAAAAACTATGTTATTCCACCTGTTTATAGAAACGATTTTCTTCATGAGGTTGATGTAATTGAAGATGTGATGATAGGGGAGGGGCTTGCAAGTTTTTGTCCACAGCTTCCCAAGACCTTTACAGTGGGAAGACTTAGTGATTTGGAAGAGTTTTCAAGAAATGTTAGGAATTTAATGGTGGGTATGGGCTTTCAAGAGATGATCTATAATTATATGGGCTCTAAGAAAGATTTCATTGATAAAATGAACATTGATGATCAAAATTTTTTAAAAGTATTTAATCCAATTTCAGAGAATTATGAATATGTTAGGGCATCAATAATTCCCAATTTATTAAAATCAGAAAGCATCAGTTCTAATTTTCCGTATCCACATAAAATTTTTGAGATTGGCAAGGTGGCTTTAAAGGATTTAGATTCTATTGAAGGAACAATTACTTTTACTAATTTAGCTTTTTTAATGGCTGATAAAGAAATTTCTTTTAATGAGATTAATTCAATTGTTGCAACGTTTTTTTATTATTTAAACATTGAAATTAATTTAAGAGAATCAAAAGCTGTTTTTTATATTAATGGTAGGGGAGCAGATATTTTGGTTAAAGGGGTTAATATAGGTAGTTTTGGTGAGATTTCACCTTATGTTTTAAATAATTTTGGTATTTTTATTCCATGTTCAGTTTTTGAGGTTAATGTCAATAGGCTTATGAATCGATCTTAAGCATTTAATGTTGATTTTAACAATGTTAGAATTTATATTAAAATTTTTAAGAGGGGGTTTGAAGTGCAGGTATGTTGGAATTTGAAACTATTGATATAAATACGACCAAAAGTGAAAATTCATCTCCAAAAGAGGTAGGATTTGTTGAAGATGTAATTATTGTAGGATCTGGTCCAGCGGGATTAACAGCTGGGATTTATTCTGTTATGAGCAATTATAAAACTGTTATTTTAGAAGGTCCTGAGCCTGGAGGACAACTCACTACAACTACAGAAGTTTATAATTATCCTGGTTTTAAAAATGGAATAAGTGGTAGAGATTTGATGTTAAATATGAGAGAGCAAGTAGTAAATCTTGGGGCTAAATCTTTTCTTGAAACTGTTTTTTCTATAAAAAGGGAAAATGATATTTTTCACCTTTATACAAAAAATTATGTTTATAAAAGTAAAGCTGTTATTATTGCTGTGGGCTCAAAACCTAAAAAACTTGATACTCTTAAAAATTCGGATTTATTTTGGAATAAGGGTATTTCAGTTTGTGCGATTTGCGATGGTCATCTTTTCAAAGGTAAAAGGGTTGCAGTAATTGGTGGGGGTAATACTTCACTTTCAGAATCTATTTATTTAAGCAAATTAGCGGATAAGGTTTATATTATTGTGAGAAAAGATTATCTTAGAGCTATTGCTATGTTAAGAGATAATGTTTCAAAGCTTCCAAATATTGAAATTTTGTATAATTCAGAAGCTGTAGAAGTAGATGGAAAAACTTCTGTTTCTTCGGTTAAGATTTTTAATAAAAAAGATAATATTGTTTATGAATTAGAAGTGAATGCTGTATTTATGGCTGTTGGATATAAGCCTAATACAGAATTTTTAAAGGGATTTTTAGATTTGGATGAAGAAGGGTTTATTATAACTAAAGATTTTGTTAAAACAAGTGTTGATGGTGTTTTTTCATGTGGAGATGTTAGCAACAAGCTTTATGCTCAAGCCATTACTGCTGCTTCTGAAGGTTTTATTGCGTCTGTTGAGTTAAGAAATTTTTTAAAATAGTCTTTATTAAGATGCTTTTTGTTTTTAAATGAAGTTTTCATTTAATTTAAGTTTTTAGAGTAAATTTAATTGTCTTTTAATTTCAAAAATTAAAATACCTGTGGACACAGAAACATTAAGTGAATCTATTTTGCCGCTAGTTGGGATTCGTATTAAAAAATCAGAATTTTCTTTTATTAGTTTATGTATACCTTTGCCTTCATTTCCTAAAATAAGTGCAATTTTTTTGTCGTTTATTTTGATTTTGTTTATATCTTGCCCTTTAATATCGCTAGCATATATCCAAAAGTCATTTTTTTTTAAAAAATTTATTGTGTTGTTTATATTGGCAACTGTTATTTTGTTTACATATTGACTTGCACCAGAGCTGGTGCGTAAAACTGTTGAATTGTCTTTTGCGCTATGTTTTTTAGTAGTAATAACAAGATCTATACTAAATTGTTCGGCTGTTCTAAGGATTGCCCCAAAGTTTTGGGGATCTTCTATTCCATCTAGAAGTAAAATAAGAGCATTTTCTTTTTTTTTAAGTGTTTCTAGTAAGTTTTCAAAATCTTTGGTTTGTATTTTGACATTTTTATTTTTTTCAAGTTTTAATTTTAATGCATATCCCCTGTGGTCTGTGTTTTTAACCATTTTGTCAAGTTCATTTGTGCTTATTTTTATTATTTTTATATTTTGTTCTTTGGCTAGTCTTACAATTTCTTTAGTTTTTGAACTGGTTTTTGATATATAAAGTTCAAATCCTTTATTATTTTTAATGCTTTCAATAATTGAATTGGCATGAGTTATATACATTATTATACCTTGAATAAATCTATTTCATCAGGATCTCTTAATTCTTTGCTTAAGTTTTCAAAAAGTTTGATAGCATTAGAATTTAAATTTTTAGGTGTTTTTATTTTAGTGATTAATATTAAATTTCCAAACTTTTCGGTTTGAAGAATCGGCATTCCTGCATTTTTAATTAAAATTTGTTCTTCATTTTCTATTCCTTTTGGAATTTGTATTTTAATCTCTTTTGAAGCGATCGTTTTTATTTTTACTTCTTTTCCAAGAGCCGCTTGAGTAAAGCTTATTGGGAGCACTGCATACAGATCTTTGCCATTTCTTTTAAATATTTTATGAGATCTTATTAATATTTTTACATAAAGGTCACCATATTCTTGGTTGTCTGGATTTACATTTCCTTTGCCTTTCATTTTTATTTGTTGGCTATTATCAATACCTGAGGGGATGTTTAATTCAATAGTTTCTTGTTTTGTAAGGCTTCCTTTTCCTTTGCAAGATTTACAAGGGTTTGATATTATTTTACCCTCACCACGGCATTTAGAACATGTTGTTGTAACTCTAAAAAATCCCCCGCCTTGGACTACTCTTCCGCTTCCATTGCACATGTTACATATCGAAGGACTTGTCCCTTTTTCGGATTTTTTTCCAAGACAAGAATGGCAAAGTATTTGTCTTGTTATGTTTATATTATTTTTGTAACCAAAGTATGCATTTTCAAGGGATATTTCTATGTTGTATCCGACATCTTCACCTTTTGCATGTTTTCTGCTTTTTTCTTGTCCCTTATTCCCAGTAAAAAATGAATCGAAAATATCGCCAAAATCTTCGAAGATGTCTGAAAATCCACTAAATCCTCCTGAAAATCCTTCAAATCCACCCCCTTCAAAAGCGGAATGTCCAAATCTGTCGTATTTGGCTTTTTTATTGTCGTCTATTAAAATTTCATAAGCTTGAGTAGCTTCTTTAAAGATGGAAGCAGCTTCTTCATTCCCTTGATTTCTGTCAGGGTGATATTTAATTGCTATTTTTCTATACGCCTTTTTTATTTCATCTTTTGAGGCTCCTTTTGAGAGCCCCAAAATTTCATAATAATCTTTTTTCACTATTTTTTATCCTCGTCAACAACTTCGTAATCAGCTTCTTTGCCCTCTTCGCTTGTATTGCTTTGGGTACTATTTTCATGTTGGCTGCTTGCATTTTGCTGAGAAGAATCTTTATACATCATTTCAGCTATCTTGTAAGAAGCTTTTTGAAGTTCTTCTGTTTTAGATTTTATAAGTGCAATGTCTTCTTTTTCAAGACTTTCTTTTAATTCTTTTATTTTATTTTCAATAGCTTCTTTGTCTTCGCTTGAAATTTTTTCAGAATATTCTTTTAATGATTTTTCTGTTTGATAAATTAAAGAATTAGCTGTATTTTTTGTTTCAATGTTTTCTTTTAATTTTTTATCTTCTTCTGCATGAGCTTCTGCATCTTTTACCATGCGATCTATTTCTGATTCAGAGAGTCCTGATGATGATTCAATTCTAATTTTTTGTTCTTTTCCTGTTCCCATATCTTTTGCGGATACGTGAACTATTCCATTAGCATCAATGTCAAAGCTAACTTCAATTTGAGGTACTCCTCTTGGTGCTGCTGGTATTCCGTCAAGTATGAAATTGCCAAGTATTCTGTTTTGTGATGCCATTTCACGTTCACCTTGAAGGACTTTAATATCAACAGAGGTTTGATTGTCAGCGGCTGTTGAGAATACTTGACTTTTTTTTGTAGGAATTGTGGTGTTTCGTTCGATAAGTTTGGTCATTACACCGCCTAGTGTTTCTATTCCTAATGATAGAGGAGTAACATCGAGGAGCACCATGTCTTTAGTTTCTCCAGTTAAAATGCCACCTTGAATAGCAGCTCCAATTGCAACGGCTTCATCTGGATTTACTCCTTTATTTGGTTCTTGTCCAAATATATCTTTTACAATTTTTTGAATAGCAGGAATTCTTGTTGACCCACCCACAAGTATTACTTCATTTATATCAGAAGCTTTAAGTCCAGCATCTTTGATAGCTTTAAGGCATGGCTCTTTTGTTTTTTGGACCAAATTGTCTACCATTTGTTCAAATTTTGCTCTTGTTAGAGTATATTGCAAGTGTTTTGGTCCGTTTGCATCTGCTGTAATAAATGGAAGATTTATTGTAGCTTCTTGAGCTCCTGAAAGCTCTATTTTAGCTTTTTCAGCAGCTTCTTTGAGTCTTTGAAGAGCCATTTTGTCGTTTGACAAATCAATAGCACTTTCTTTTTTAAATTCTGAAATTAAATGCTTTATGATCTCATCGTCAAAATTATCCCCTCCAAGATGTGTATCTCCATTGGTTGACTTTACTTCAAAAACCCCATCTCCAAGTTCTAGTATTGAAATATCAAATGTTCCTCCACCAAGGTCGTAAACAGCAATAATTTCTTCGTGTTTTTTTTCAATTCCATAAGCAAGAGCAGCAGCAGTTGGTTCGTTAACAATTCTTTTTACTTCAAGGCCCGCTATTTTACCAGCATCTTTTGTAGCTTGTCTTTGAGCGTCGTTAAAGTAAGCAGGAACTGTAATGACAGCTTCTGTAACTTTTTCACCTAAGTAGGCTTCTGCTGTTTCTTTCATTTTTGTAAGAGTTGCTGCTGAGATTTCAGGTGGTGACATTTGTTTTTTTATATTGGAAATGTTTACTCGTGCGTCGCCATTTAGGCCCTTTTCTATTTTATAAGGAACCATTTTTATTTCACCTGCAACCTCTTCAAATCTTCTTCCCATAAATCTTTTAATAGAATAAATTGTATTTTCAGGGTTTGTAACCATTTGGTTTTTTGCAACTTGCCCCACAAGTCTTTCGCCCTTATTTGTGTAGGCAACAATAGATGGAGTAGTTCGTCCTCCCTCTGAATTTTGTATTACAACTGGTTTCCCATGCTCCATTATTGCCACACATGAATTTGTTGTTCCTAGGTCAATACCTATTATTTTACCCATATCATAAACCTCCTATTTTCTAATTAATTTTTACTTTGAGCAACTTTAACTTTTGCTGTTCTTAATATTCTGTCGTTGTAGCAATAACCTTTTTGGTATACTTCTACTATTTCTGGATTTTTAAGTCCTTCTTTCTCTTCAATGCTTATTGCTTCATGGCGACTTGGATCAAAGTTTTCCCCATTTTCTCCAAATTTTTTTAAATTATATTTTTTATCAAAGATTGATAGTATTTCGTTTTCAATCATACTGATTCCTGTTAATAGGGTGTCAAAATCTTTAGATTTGCTTGAAGAGTGAATAGCTCTTTCTAAGTTATCAAGAAAATTAACGACATCTTTCATTATGGTTTCATTTGCAAATTTAACAAAATTGTCTTTTTCTTTTTCCAATCTTTTTCTGAAGTTTTCAAATTCTGCTTGTTTCCTTAAATACAAATCTTTAAGATTGGAGAGTTCGGTTTCAAGCTCGGTAATTTTTTTATCAGAATTTACCAAATTTGAGTTTTCTTTTTCTTGAGTTTTAGCATTTTTGTTGTCTTGTTTGCTGGTTTTTTCAGTTTCGTTTTTAGATTCTTTTTTTTCCATTTTTCCTCCTTTGATAAAGCATTTTATCTTTAAAGAAAATATTTTACAAATTTTTTTTCTTTTTAAAATTTATTAAAATTGATTCATTTTGATCATTTGTAAGGTATATATTCTTCTTAAATTTTCAATAATAGTGTTGTATTGATACATATTGTTGTTTTTCAGAATGGTTATGTGTATTTTTTTGTCAAAATAAAAAAAATCATTTTTTTTATTTATCAGAATATTTTTGCTCTCATTTTTGATTTTTGATTTTTGTTTTCTTTTAATGTGTTTATGGATATTTATAATTTTAAGACTTTATTTAAAATATGCATGATCATTGGTTTTGTAGGACTTTAAAATTTTTTGTTGTAATTTTATTTGTTATTGCGTATTATTTACCTATGAAAATAGGCATTGCTCAAACAAAACATAGAGTTTTTGATTTTGATAAATGTATTGCTGATTTTAAAATGAATTATGATGAGGCTTTGCTAAGAGAATCAGATGTTTTAGTTTTTCCTTCTATGTTTTTAAGTAAGACTAAGTATCGTGAGATGTTTGAACGTTCTAAATATTCTCAAAATATATGTAAGTTTATTGAATTTATAAAAGAACAAGTTGATGACAGCGTTTTGGTTGTTTTTGGTTATAGCGCTTATAAGCACGGCAAATTTGTAGATATTGTTTCTGTTGTTAATAATCATAAAGTTGTTATAACTGTATCAGAATTTAATTCACCCAAGTTTTTTAGTTATAAGAACAATGTATTTGCTATATTAAATTTTGAGGATTCTTTATTGTTTGAGGAATCAAGTTTTAAATTTGATGAAGATTTAAAAAATACCCAGTACTTAATAATACCATCCAAATCTTATTTTACCAAGGAAAAGAATAATCTTAGATTGAAATTCTTTGAAAGAGTTGCTGTTGAAAATAATCTAGATGTTGTTTATTCGAATTTTTATGGAGCTGAAGATTCTGCAGTTTATGATGGGTTTAGTTTTTTTATTAATAGTTTTGGAAAGATAAAACAAGCTAAAGGATTTGAATTTGATTTTATATCTAATGATACATTTCAAGATTTGAAATTTGATACATGTAGTCAAGTTTTTGAAAAAATTATTTTAGCAATTTCTTTTGTTTTAAGAGAATATCTTTGTTTTTCGGGATTTTCCAAAGTTCATTTGGGGTTATCTGGAGGCATTGATTCTGCTCTTGTTGCTTGTCTTGCATGTTTTGCTTTGGGGGCTGAGAATGTTGTTGGAATTTCTATGCCTAGTAAATTTTCATCAGTAGATTCTATTTCAGATGCTAAAGAGCTTTCTAGAAAATTAGGTTTTAAATTGATTGAAATGCCAATAACAGACTTGTTTGAAATAAGCAGTAGATTTTTTGAAGGGCATTTTGATGTTAAAGGAGTTACCGAGGAGAATTTACAAGCAAGGTTAAGAGGAGTTTTATTAATGTCTTATAGTAATTCTCAAAACTCTTTACTTTTAAATACCGGTAATAAAAGCGAGATTGCAGTTGGTTATTGCACCCTTTATGGGGATACTTGTGGAGGAATTTCATTGATTGGAGATCTTTTAAAGACAGAAGTTTATGATATTGCTAAGTATATTAATGAAAAGTTTAACCAATACATTATTCCTGTTAATATTATTTTAAAAGAGCCTTCGGCTGAGTTAAGGTTTAATCAAAAAGATAGTGATCATCTTCCAAAATATGAAGTTCTTGATGCTATCTTAAAGAGATATTTGCTTGATAGTGAACCTGTAGATTCAATTTATTTGTATTTTGGGAAAAATATGGTCGATAAAGTTTTAAATCTTTATTTTAGAAGTGAATATAAAAGAAGACAGGGAGCTTCCATAGTTAAAATTTCTAAAAAAACCTTTGGGTTTGAACTTTCAATTCCTATTTTAAATAGTATGGTTTGAAATTATGGGTAGGGTTTAGTTTTTCTAAAAGGCGGTCTTTAAAAAGATATATCTATTATTTGTATTGAAAATGATATGGACTTTGAATTCAAGAACTGGAGAAAGGAAATTCGTCTCAGAAGCTTTTTCTTAAGCTATTTCTTAATTCTAATTAGATCTTAAAATTTGAATCAAAGGGTAGTGTTTTTGGAATTTATGAAATGCATTTATATTAGAGAAAAGATCTTATGCTTGATAAATTTTATCATTTTTTTCTATTTAGTAGCTGAGTCTGTGAGATTGAAAATAAAAAAATGTAATTATGGATATTGATGATTTTTACATTACTTTTTTAGTAAAAGTCCTTATAACTTAGATTATTTTGTTTTAGAGGGGATTTTTCAATTTTAGAATTTATTAATTTATTAATAATAAAAGAATAGAGATAAAAATGGATTGGGATTTTGAAAAAATTATATTTTTATTAAACGAGTCAACTAGGCTTGCATTAAGTGGTTGTGATAAATTAAGTTTAGATTTTAAATCTGATGGGTCTATTGTAACTCATATTGATAAGCAGATTGAGCAATTTTTATCCAAAGAAATCAAAAGGCCCGGTAATTTTATTATTGGAGAAGAGACAATATCTACTCATGGAGAAGAGTATATCAAAGATGCGTTGATGTCAAAGAATACTTTTATTATTGATCCAATTGACGGAACTTCTCCTTTTGTAGCGGGCCTTCCTTCATATGGAATATCACTAGCGTATGCTAGTGGTGGCAAGATCATTGAGGGAGCTATCTCTCTTCCGTTAAGTGGTGAGTTTTTTATTACTTCTAAAGATAGTGTATTTTATGCTAAAAAAAACATTGGTAGCTATCCCTTAAAAAAAGATTTTCATAGGTTTATCTTTGCTAATTCTGAATGTTATAATGCCCACAGTTTGCTTGCAGTTTCAAAATCTGTTATAAAGTCGTTCGATCTTAATATTTCTTCTCATATTCACATTAATGGTTCTTGTGTTTATTCTTTTGCTAAACTTTTTACAGGCTCTTATAAGGCCTATTTTTCGTTTGTAGGACTTTGGGATATTGCTGCGTGTTTAGCTATTGGGGATAAGTTGGGGATGGTCGGTGAATTTTATTGTGGTAGTAAAATTACATTGGATATCTTAGATTCAATGTACATTTTAGATTCTAATAATTATAAAAGATGGTCTTTGAAAGACTTTTTTATTTATTCTGATAATAAATCAACAATCGACATTGTGAGAAAGTTAGCAAATAAAAAATTTAATAAATAATATATTTGAAAAGAATTTGAAACTTGTTATTTTTGTTTTGCAATTTTATTGTTATTAAATTCAATGTCAAGTGTTTTAATTAGCTTGTTTAAGGTCCAGCTTGAAAATTTTATGTAAAGCATTTTAATTGGATTTTTTGTATATTTTTTTAACACTTTTAACGACTCTATGTTCATTAAAGCTATTATTTCTTTTAATGTTTTTGGTAAGTTGTTGAAAATCTTAGAACCAACCTTATGTCCTTCTAAAATGAAATTTTGAAGAATTATTTGATCTTTTTTTTGCAGTCGTCTCATATATAACTTTAAAATACGCTCTTGCGATTTCATAATTTCTGAATTAATTTGCTCTTGTTTTTTAGAAATTTTTTTATTATTTTCAATAATAGGTTTTTTAGGCAAAGATTTGTAAGGATTTGTTCCTGGAATGTAATTTTTAGGAATTTTCATCTATTTTGCTCCTATTTAACTAGCCAACTTATACATTTTATTATTTTTTTTGTTTTTATGCAATCAATATTGATATTTTGATTTTTTATTATTAAAATCATCATATGAAGGGGTTTTTAAGGGTAGGAGCTTTTAATTTATTGCTTGGTGCTTTAATATTATTTATTGTTATTTTTTTGCAATTTAGGAATTTAAACTTAAATGTTTTTTTTTTAAAAGATTTGAAATTAGAAGTAAATAATAAGGTTGAAAATAGTGAGTATATTTTAAATGATGTTGTTGTTAATGTTAGGGGACTTAAGATATTTTTGTCTAAGCTTAACCCACTTGTTGTTTTAGAAACAGAGCTTAATCTTTTTCCCATCTCTTATAAAGTTCAAGACACGGGTATTTATGTTTATTTTCAGAATAATATTTTTCTAGGGTTTTTATTTGATTCTGAAAATAATTTTAGTATTGAATCAAATCTTTCTAAGGGCTTTTTGTTAAGCTATGAGCTTGAAGATCATTATGAAGTTTTATTAGACAAGACTATTTCAATAAGACAAAGGGATTTGGAATATAAAGTTTTTTTAGGAGAAAATGTAAAGATGAGAGAAAAAGATATCTTAATTTCTCCTCAAGGAACATTTAAAATTGGAAATGCTATTAAATATATTATCGATTCACCAAAGAAAAATATTTCAAATTCTATTACAGAGAGCAGTCAAACTAATATATTAGACTATTCTATTATGTATTCAAGGATTGAAGAGGTAGATAATAAAATTTTTAATGCTACTTTAAATGGTTTTAGACAAAATGCCTATGATTCTTGGAACAATCCTGTTAATTTTAATGTTTCAAAGGGAGGTTGGCTTAAATACGGTGTTTATAGCTTTGATGAGAATTTAATGGTTTGTCTTTTAGCAGAGTCTTTAATTAGAGGGGATCATGAATCAATATTTTTAAAATTAGATTCTCTGTTGGTTAAAAATGAGCATAAACTTACTCATTTAAGTCTAAATTATTATGCTAATTCAGATCAAATAGATAAATTTTTTTCTTATTTATCAAGAAATAAAACTTTTATTGACTCTCTTGAGCAAGATAGACTTTTAGTTTATTTTAAAGAAGATCCTCGTCTTTTGGAAAAAATTTTTTTATCAGAAAACGCTTCTAAGTTGGATAGTGCTTTAAACCTTCTAAAAGATTCAAAAAAAATGTTAAGCTCTAATCTTGATTTTAGCCAAACTTATAACATTCTCTCTAATTATCTTACATTTCTTAAGATTAGTAATGAGGATTTTGTTTATTTAAATTTCAAAAAGGAACTTTATAGATTTGTATTCACTTTATTTGGTGTTACAGATAAAGGAAAGGTGTATATTTTAAATAATAGTAGTAATTCATCCGATGTTGTTGAATATGCACTAAAGATTTCTGGAATTCTTAAAAGAATAGCATTTTATTTGAAAGATGATTTAATATTAAGGCTTTCATTTAATGTTATTTATTATTCTTTAGTGAGTGATTATGTCAAGGGAATTCCTTATGAGAGCTATTATTTTGATATTATTGATAATGAATACATGCCTCGATTTATTTTTATTTCTAGCCATGGATCTACCAGGTGGATATATGTTGCTTCTAGGATTTTAAATCGTGAAATTACTGATACCAAAGTTCTAATTAACTTTGATCAAGAGGTTAATTATTCAAGCTATTTATTTTTTGGAAATATTTTAAATCCAACTTTAGTTAGATTTAGAGAAATCGATTGGTTTACAGATTATAAGTTTTACATATATTCTGATGGTTGGAGGTATTATCCTTTGAATAAAGTATTGGTTATTAAAGCAACGCCAAAGAAAAATAAGGCTTTAAATCTTTTATTAAGATTTGACAAAATTTCAAGAAAAATAAATATTTATGAATAAGCATTTATTAGCAGAATTGGTAATTGATATTGGTAATACTAGTATTGCTTTTGCCTTATTTAAAGATAATAAAATTAATTTATTTATTAAAATGAAAACAAACCTTATGTTAAGGTATAATGATATTTATGGTTTTTTTGAAGAAAATTTTGATTTTAACATAAATAAAGTTTTTATAAGCAGTGTTGTTCCTGTTCTTAACAATGTATTTGAAAATGTAATTTTTTCTTTTTTTAAGATAAAGCCTTTGTTTATTAGCTTTGATTTAAATTATGATTTAACATTTAATCCTTACAAAAGTGATAAATTTTTATTAGGCTCAGATGTTTTTGCTAATCTTGTTTCTTCTATTGAAAATTATTCATTTGAAAATGTTTTGGTAGTGGATCTTGGGACAGCTTGTACTATTTTTGCTGTTAGCAGGCAGGATGGAATACTTGGAGGCCTTATTAATTCTGGTCCGTTGATAAATTTTAATTCTTTATTAGATAATGCTTATCTTTTAAGGGAATTTTCTATTAGCACTCCAAGTAATCTTTTAGAGAAAACTACATCTGGTAGTGTAAACAGTGGTTTGTTTTATCAATACAAATATTTGATAGAGGGTGTTTGTCGCGATATTAGTAAGATATATGCAAAAGAATTTAATTTAATAATTACTGGAGGTAATGCAAACCTGATTTTGCCATTAATTGAGGTTGAGTTTATTTTTAATATTTATTTAACCGTAGAGGGTATTAGAATTTTGGGAAATTCTATTAGCTCTAAGGTTGTTAATTGAAATATTTATTTTTATAAAGTTTTAAATTTTTTTGTTAAATAAATTCGGGAAATTTTTTGTGTGTTGATTAAAATTATCTAAAATTATTGTAATTTCTTTGTATGCTTCCTCGTTAATTTCTGCTTTAAATGAATTCAAGTTTGATTCTATATAATTTTCTTTGCTAAAACCCACTATAAATCCGGTTAATTTTGTTTTTTTAAGCCATGAATATGTTAATTCTAAAATTGTTAAATTATTTTTTTTTGCTATTTTTTCAAGTTTATTTATAGTTTCTAAAGTATAAGGCCAAATTTCTTTTTTAAAAAGTATCAATTTTTCTATTCTAGTATCATTAAATTTGTTTTTATTTTGTATATTAACTTTAGATAAAAGCCCTTGAGCAATTGTTGAATATGATATGGTGACAATATTATTTTTTTCGCAGTAAGGAATTACATCTTTTTCTTTATTTCTAAATAGGGGATTATATCCTATTTGGTTTATGTCAATTTTGCAAACTTTTTTTATGCTTTGCATGTGTGGGATTTCAAAATTACTTACACCCACATATTTTATTTTTTCTTTCATTCTCATTTCTTCAAGAAATGATGCGATTGGTCTTAAATCGAAATCGTTTTTAGGCCAGTGTATATAGTAAATGTCTATATAATCGGTTTTTAAATTTTCAAGACTTTCATTGAAGTTCTTTTTATAGTCTGAAATTTCCATTGGGTAGCATTTACTTGCAAGTAAAATATTTTCTCTTATTTTTGGATCCTTTGATATTATCTCACCAATTATTTTTTCTGAAATCCCATTTCCGTAAGCTCTAGCAGTATCAATATTTCTAATTCCGTTATCATATGCTTTTTTTAAAATTTTTTTAGCGGTTTCTTTTTCAACCTGTTTAAAATATCCTCCTCCAAATTGCCAAGACCCTAATATTAGCTTGCTGTAATTATTTATTTTTTCTTTGAGGTTGTTCATAGATTTTCCTTTTTTTGTGGTCATTTGATATTTTTGTCTTAATAATTAAGTATTTCTTATTTTAAAGTCTTTGTAAATAAAATTTTATAATTTGTTAATATTTTTTAGTAATTTGGTTTTATTAAAATTTCTATTTATTCCAAATCTAGTTAAAGAAAAGTCGTATTTTACAGGATCTTCTTTGTTTTCTTTTGAAAAATAGCTTGTAATTTTTATCGCTTTTTTGAGATTTACGTTTTTTATTTCTTTAATTTTAAATAGTTTTGAGGCAATATTTGTCATATGAGTATCCATTGGTACTATAAGCTTATTAGGATTAAATGTATTCCAAATGCCTAAATCAACGTCATCTCTGCGAATCATCCATCTTAAGAATAAAAAAAGTCTTTTGCAAGAACTTCCCTTTGAAGGTTTTGGGAGTAGCATTCCAAATTCTTTTCCATTTATTTTTTCCATATGCCTTATTAATTCATCTATACTGAGTATAAAATTTTGGTTTTTAGAATAAATACTGTAAAGAAGATTTTCAAGTGTATGATGTTGTTCTTTTATTATTTTTAGAGTGTAAAGTAGTCTTACAATGTCTTCTTCTTTAAAAAATCTATAAACAAACCCTTTATATATTTCTTTTAAGTCTTTTTCGTTTAGTAGCTGAAGCTTCTCGGACGGAGACTTGCCAAGTGGTTTAAGTATCCTCTCTATTGCTTCTAAAATTTTTTCTACCCTTCCAAGTGATAATGAAGAACTAATCAAGCCCACAAGTTCAATGTCTTCTTTATTTTTATACCTATATAAAAATTCTAAAGGATCGGGGTGTATAAATTTTTTTTTATTGTATTTTGAATATATCTTTTCTAGAAACTCATATAGTGAGCTTTTAGCTTTTATTTGCATTATTATATTCTAATAGTTCTAATAATATTTTTTTAAGCTTTTTGTCGTATAACTTATCTTTTGCCCATTTTCCAGTTAAATCATATATTGTTGGAGCAGACCCTCTTTTAACAAGGTAAAATCTAGGATCAACCATATTTGAGTTGATATTTTTTTTTGATGCATAAGCTTTTAAATGTTGGATATGAGCTTTAATTCCTTCTGTGATATTGGAAAAAGAATTTCCTTTTGTAAGATTATTGGTAGCGCCTATTCCTGAAAAATTGTGTTGTTCTTTTGAGACTATGCCATTAAATTTTAGTGCTCCTGTTTCTAGTAACATTTGGGCATAGGCAATGTCATAATTAATCCCTTCAATCAAAGATTCGTCTATATAGGTTTTAGCAATGGTACTTACGTAGTTTTTGTCAAGTTCTGGATTTATTTCTAGAGTATATTTTACAAGGTCTTCCAATTGAGTTTTTCCTTTGCTTATTAAAAAGGGAATATATTTTTCTTTTTGTATTTCAGTACTTATTTCTATTATCTCTTCATTACTATGAGCTTTATTTGCTAGAAAGATGTTGACCATTGCAAATAGCAAGAATTTTTTTATCATTATTATTTTTCCTCTTCAATAAATTTATTAATTTCGGTAACTATAGAATTAAATTTTGATAACATCGAGTTTTTATTTTTTAAAAAATTAAAACTTTTTAAATAGTTCCTGCTAAAAATAAAATCAGAAATTTCTGCAATATTGTTTATGTTTATTAGCTTTATGGAGTTTATATTAGTGGTTTTTATATGGAGTTCCTTTTCATTTTCTTTGAGAATTAGTTGTAAATTTTTTAAATTTCTTATTGTTTGCGGTTTTCCTCCTATATTGATATATTTTGCTATATTTGCGTTTCTTGCAAGGATAGAATTGGCAATATTTGCTTGATTTCCCAATGTAATTAACGTTAGTTTATTAAGATTCATTTTTGAATTTAAAAATTTTAAATTTTGGCTTGATTTTGCTAGCTCAATAATGTTTTGAATATCATTTTCAGTAGATGCGATATCAGCTTTTTCATTAAGGATATTGATAGGTTCAATTAAATAGCTAATGCTTTTGTTGATTACATAGCTAAATATACTTTTATGGCTATTTTTAACAAAATCGTATCTTTTCATAGATTTATATTTTGGTGAATATAAATAAACAATCTTTCCTTTCTTAACAAGGCTACTGATTAGGGATTTAAACATTGAATCGTGAGAATAATAGGGAAGTATGAGTAAAATAGAATCAAATAGTTTTTGGTTATTGCTAATAAAGGCTTGTTTATACATGTTGTTGTTTTTAGGTAAATAATTCATTTCGTTTATGAAAAAAGGATTAAATTTATACAAAAGAAATGGATTTTGTTTTTTTAGACCCAATGTTGAGCTTACGGGGTACCAAATCGATAAGTTTAAATCGTTTTTGTAATCTTTAATTCTTGTGAATCCGATTTGATAGTTGTTGTTTTTATCTTCAGGATAATTAACAAAAAGTGCTAAGTATGAAAAAATAGTTGCAATAATAACTGTTAAAATAGCAGGAATTACAAGTGTTGTTTTTATCAAAATTGAAAGAAATATTCCTTTTGCCTGTTTTGTAGATTTGCTATTATTACTTCGTCTTCTTCTATTTACTATTGTTTGTATGTTTTTGAGGAAAGTGATTACCATAAAGATTAAGAATATAATGCCAATATATAACATGATTGGCCTGATTTCTGTAAAGTATAAAATTATTACAAAAAATGTACCTGGTAATATTATGAAGTAGTCTTCATAAGTAAATTCTTTTTTAAAATTAAATAAATTTACTATTAAAAATATACTAAAGCTAGTTAAGAAAATGAGTTCATAAATTTGCGTATCCATAAAAATAATTTTTCCTTAAGTAATTATAAGCATAAAAGCGTTTTTTCCAAAATAGTTTATAAAATTGCTTATTAAATAATGTTTTTAAAATTGAATTTTAGATTTAAGCGTTTTTTTGATTAATGGAGACTGTTTTTGTTTAATTTGGAATACTGTGTTAAAATAAATTATGTTTACAGACGAAAGGTAGTAGCATATGGTTGGAACCTTTTTAGGAACAGGTGCTTCAAGTGGTGTTCCTATGTTGAATTGTAGCTGTAGAGTCTGTACTTCAAGTTTTAGCAAAAATAAAAGATTGAGAAGTTCTTTTTTTCTTAGTTTGTCTTCGGGTATCAAATTATTGATTGATACAGGCCCTGATATTAGGCAACAACTTTTAAGAGAGAATATAGATAAGCTTGATTTAGTTCTTTACACACATGAGCATTACGATCATATTATGGGTTTTGATGATATTAAATTTTATACAAGAGATGCTCCTTTAAACATTTATGCTAGAGATACTACAATGGTTCATATAATGAACGCTTTTGCGCATAATTTTTCATCCAAACCCTCTGTAAGTGGAAAAGCAGATATTATTCCTAATGTGGTCCGAGATTTTGAGCCCATTTTTTTTAAAGGTCTAAAAATAGTTCCAATTCCTTTGATTCATGGAGAGATAGTTAGTTTAGGTTATAGGATAGGCAATCTAGCGTATCTGACTGATGTTAAATTTATTCCAAAAGCTTCTTATGAATATTTAAAAAATTTAGATCTATTAATAATAGATTCTATGAGGATTAAGCCCCATCCCGCTCATCTTAATTTTTCAGAGGCTGTTTGTGAGGTAAAAAAAATTAATCCTAAAATTTCTTACTTTACGCATATTGCACACGATATAATGCATGAGGAATTTGATTATTTAGGAAAAGACAATATCTATCTAGCTTATGACGGATTAAAGATTTATATTTGATTTAAATTTAGAGAGGATTTATGAAAATAATTTCATGGAATGTAAATGGAATTAGAGCTGTTTTAAAGAAAGGTTTTCTTGATTTTGTAAAAGAATATATTCCAGATATTTTATGTATTCAAGAAATTAAAGCTTTAAGAGAGCAGTTGCCAAAGGATCTAATTCTTGAAAATTATTATTCTTATTTTTCAAAGTCAAAAATTAAGGGTTACAGCGGTGTTTGCATTTACTCCAAGGTTAAGCCTATTGCTGTAAATTTACTTGGGGAAGAGGTTTTTGATAATGAAGGTAGAGGTCTTATAGCATACTATGATAATTTTGTATTGATTAACGGCTATTTTCCCAATTCTCAAGCTTTAAGAAGAAGACTTGCTTATAAGCTTGATTTTTTATCTTATGTTGAGAATCTTATAGGTTCTCTTGTAAACAGTGGTAAAAATGTAGTGATTTGTGGTGATTTTAATATTGCTCATACTGAGATTGATCTTATTAATCCCAGTTCTAATAGGGATTCTCCCGGGTATTACATTGAAGAAACCACTTGGCTAGATAGTTTTTTGAATAAAGGATATGTGGACACATTTAGAATATTTAATAAGGAACCTGGTTATTATACTTGGTGGAGCTATAGAACAAAAGCTAGGGAAAGAAATATGGGTTGGAGAATTGATTATTTTGTTGTTAATGAACTTTTTAAGAGGAATGTTGAAAAATCTTTAATTTTAGACAAAGTAATGGGCAGCGATCATTGTCCTGTTTTTTTAGAGTTGTCTGATTTAGTTAAATAAAGGGAGGAAACTAGGTTGTTGAAAAAAAACATTGCAATTTTTTATTTGATATTTAGAGTTACTTTTAGTTTTGGCATTGATTTGAATAATTTTGATTTTTATCGTAGTCTTGAAAAGAAAGAATTAATGTTTCTTATTAATTTGCTCAAGAGAGAGCAAATTACTTTAGCAAATGATTGTGTTTTAGAATATATTGAATTCGCTTATAAGGCGTTAAAAGAAAAGAATGTAAATTTATTATTAAAAAATGATAGAGAATTAGCAGTAGATGGTAATATTAAGCATTTAAGACAATCTGAGGTTTATAATAATGCAAGGCTTATATTCAACGTTACAAAGGATTTAAATACCTTGATCTATATTGACGGTAAGGATGGGCTTTTAAAGACTTTGGATGGAAGAAATGTGGGATTTAAGGATAGCAAGTTTGTTATTTTAGATTCTTTTTTAAATAACGATTTTTATGATAATATGCCAGGTGAATATACAACTATTGAAATTTATAATAAAAGCATTTTAATGCCTAATTTAAATAAATTTCTTCTAGATAAGCGCTCAAATCCTTTTGTTTATCTTGAAGATTTTAATAAAAATGTTTATTTAAGTGATATTCCAAAATTAAGCAAGGAAGAATTGTTATTTTTATTTTATGAACTATTTCCAGTTTCTAAGCTAAAGAGTTTAAAAGATTGGAATGATTTTGGATTTTCATCTATTTTTAAAGCATTGAATAAAATTTATTCTGAAAAAATAAATTCAAGAAGAGAGAGTGCAAATGTATTATCAAAGAATTAAAAATTATTGTAAATTTACAAGGTTTTTTTTATTTTTTTTGTTTTCCTGTGTTTCTAATGAGTTAAAATTAGATAAAAATTTGTTAAAGGGAAAACTTAGTAACGGGCTAAGGTATTATATTTATAAAAATCAAACTCCAAAGAGTGCTGTTAATATGGGAATTGTTTTTAATGTAGGTTCTCTTAATGAAGAAGATAATGAGAGGGGAATAGCTCATTATCTTGAGCATATGGCATTTAATGGCACAAAAGATTATCCCGGGAATTCTATTATTGATGTTCTTAAAAAATTTGGTATGCAATTTGGTGCTGATATTAATGCTGCTACTAGCTTTGATTTTACTTATTATAGACTTGATTTGTCAGATGGTAATAATAAAGATGAAATTGATGAATCTATAAATATTTTAAGAAACTGGGCTTTTCAAATCAGTTTTATGAAAGAAGAAATAGATCGGGAGCGAAATATTATTATTGAGGAAAAAAAGCTTGGCGAGACTTATCCTAGAAGAATTTATGAAAAAATGTATAAGTTTTTGTCAAGTAGGAGTATTTATGAGTTTAGAAATCCTATTGGACTTGAAGAGCAGATTTTGTCTTTTCAGCCAGAAGATTTCAAAAAATTTTATAAAAATTGGTATAGACCAGAACTTGCAAGTGTTATTGTGGTAGGGGATATTGATCCTAGAGAAATTGAAGAGAAAATAAAAAAACAATTTGTTTTTTGGAAAAATCCAACTGATAAAGTTAAAGAGTTAAAAATAGGTTTAGATATAGAGTTTAAAGATAAGTTTTTACTTTTAGAAGATTTAGAAGTAGGAGAGCCCGGTTTAATGTTCTTTAAAAAGGAAATTGTTAACTTTGTTCAGACTAAAGATAATGTTTTAAATGGTCTTAAAAGGTCCTTATTGACTGCTCTTTTTAAAAATAGATTTTCTGAGTTAAAGACTGCTGGTATAAAGCATTTTAAGAATATTTCAAATAAAGATTTTTTTTCATTTAAATCAGATGACAATACTATTGTTGCAAGATCAATTGCTTTAAACTTTAATCCAGATTATTTAAACGAAGGAATAGAAGATTTTTTTTATGAGCTTGAGAGAATAAGAAAATTTGGATTTACTCATGGTGAGTTTGAAAAAGTTAGATCTCAATTTTTTAAATCTTTAGAATTAAGAAAAAAAAATATAAGTAAAACAAATTCATGGGCTATTTTCCAAGATTTAATAGAAATTGCTGTTAATGATACTAATAAAGTCGATATGAATGAGTATTGCGATCTTTTTGTGCAATATTTGGAAAAGATTGATTTAAAGACAATAAATAATCTTGTTGAAAGAGAGTTTGATTTAAAAAATTGTGCAGTTTTTTATTCTTATTCTGGGAGATTGCATCCTACTTTGGCTTTTGAAGATATTAACAATCTTCAAAAGATAGCTTTAAAAAGAGAGTTTAAGCCTTATGAGAATTCTTCAATTGAAGCTAAGTTTTTTAAGAAGTCTTTAGATAATAAAGATATTATTAGAGAAAATGAGTTTGAGAATGGAATTTTATCATTTGTTCTTGAAAATGGGGTTGAAGTTTATTTTAAATATAATGATCAAAAAAAAGATTTAATTGATTTTAGTGCAACTTCTTGGGGCGGGTTAATGGATGAAGATTTAAGACTTATTCCTGTTTTATCTTTTGCACCTGGTGTGGTATCTGGTTCGGGGTATGGTGATTATTCTGCATTGCAGATTGAAAGATATTTATCAGATAAAGCTGTTTCTTTAAGTGTTGGTGTTGGAGCTCAAGAATCATATATTGTTGGAAGTTCAGGCAAAAAAAACCTTGAAACCCTTTTTCAGCTTATATATTTTACTTTTAAGGAACCTAAAATAGATGATGTTTTTTTGCAAGATGCTATTAATAATATAAAAGCGTTAATAAAGAGTAACGAAAATAGTTCTAATTATCATTTTAAAAGAGCTATTAAGAAATTTTTAAACAATAATGATCCTAGATTTGTAGATACAAAAGATAGTGATTTAGAGTATTTTACAAAAGAAAATATTTTATCTTTTTATAAGAAAAGGTTTACTTATGCAAATAATTTTAAGTTTGTCTTTGTTGGAGACTCAGATATTCATACAATAAAAGCTTATTCTAAGAAATATTTAGGTAATCTTAACTTTAAAAAAGTAAGCGAGTATAAAGATTTGGATTATTCTTACAGTAAAAATTTTAATAGGATAGTTGTAAGAAAAGGGAAAAATTCAACTAGCTTTGCTTATGTAATTTATCCTTTTAAATTTAATTATTTAGCAGAGACCTCATTAAACTTAAATGCTTTGGCAGATCTTTTAACAGATGGTCTTATAAAAAATATTAGAGAAAAAATGTCTAGTGTTTATTCGATTCAAACTTTTTTTGATTCTAATTTAAGGAAAAATGTAGATTCTGATGGTATTTTGTCTATTTTTTTCACTACTGATCCTAAGGAGCTGGATAATGTTTTAAAATCTATTAATAGTTATATGATAGAAAGACAAAAAATAGATTTTAATGATAAAGATTTTTCTTATGTTAAGAAAAATTATATTAAAAACACGGAGATAAATTCAGAGAAGAATAGTTACTGGATTTCAAATATATTGTCATCAATATCTTGGTATGGAGTATTTAAAAATAATTTTGGCGTTAAGTTTATAGAGGCAAATTTAAGCAAAGACTTGATAAATGAAGTTTTTAAAAAAATTAATCTTGATGAAAGAGTAGAAATAGTATTAATACCCGAATAGTTTAAATATTTGTGTTAACCTGTTCAGGTATTCCTTGAGATTTAAAGAATAAACAAATGAAATCTAGGGTTTATTAAGACATCCTCTAGGGGAATCGAACCCCTCTTGCCAGGATGAAAACCTGGAGTCCTGACCGATAGACGAAGAGGACAAAAATGAGCTCAGTAGGACTCGAACCTACGACAAACGCCTTAAAAGGGCGCTGCTCTACCACCTGAGCTATGAGCCCGCAAATTATTTTGTGACCATCGAAAATAATGATATATTTTATTCTCAATAATGTCAAGTTAAATTAACATAAAACTGGCAATTTATATCAAAAAATTATTTAATAATTTGAGCTGCACAGGACTTGAACCTGTAACCAGCGGATTAAGAGTCCGATGCTCTACCACTTGAGCTAGCAGCCCAGTTTACTATTATTTTAAGAATAAGTTTTTATAAATTGAATGTCAAGGTTTATTGTTGCTTTTTTTTAATTCTTCCAGCAAATTTTTTGCTTCTAGGTTATTAGGAGAGATTGTAAGAAGTTTGATTAGCGCCTCTTCTGCTAGTATTTTATTTTTTGCATTTATTCTTGATTTTGCTAATTTTATTAATAGATTTTGGTTATTAGGAGCAAATCTTAATGTGTATTCATATGCAAAATCTGCTTCATTATATCTTTTTAACTCATAGAAAGAATCTGCAATTAAATTATAAACTTTTATTATTCTTGCTCCTTTAGAATCAAGGCTAATATATTCTTGAAAGTATTTTAATGCATTCTCATAATTTTTTTGGAAAAAATAAGCTTCTCCTAGTGCTTGAATAATTCTTATGTCATATTTTTTAATACTAAGGCCTATAATAGCCTCTTTTTCGGCCCTTTTGTATTCTCCTATAGCTATTAAGCTCCATATTAATATTGCCCTAGCATCCAGGTTGTTGGGATTTAATCGAATTTCTTCTAATGTATTTAAAATAGCTTCTTTAAATTTTCCTTCTTTATAGAGAAGAAGAGAATCTTCTTTTTCTTTAATCTGTGATTGCCCGAATAATAAGCTTGAATTGGATAGTAGAATTAAAGTTATTTGTAATAGAAAAAAATTTTTCATTCTTCAAAATCCTCCATTTCGCAATTCCCTTTGAATATTGCTCCAGAATCAATAAAAAGTTCTTTGGTTTTAATATTTCCAATTAATTTACCAGTTTTGTAAATTTTAACTGTTTTTAAAGCCTCGATGTTTCCTCTTATTTTGCCATGATTTAATAAATGCTTGCATTTTATTTCAGCTTCAATATTAGCTTTTTCTCTTAGATATATTGAGCTTGATGAATTTATTAAGCCTTTTAGCTTACCTTCTATTATTATTGGCTTGTTGCTTTCAATGTACCCTTCAAATTCAAAATTTTTTTTTATTACATTTTGAGTGCTGCTTTCTTCGAATTCTAAGCTATCTATACTCATTTAAACCTCTAAAAATGAATGCTTTTAACTTAAAAGCATTCATTTTTGATTGAATTTTTTATAAAAATATTTTTTTATTATTGTTTTAGTCGTTTCTTCTTTGGCCTAAGAATCTTAGAAGGTATAAGAATAAATTTATAAAATCTAAATAAAGCTTAAGCGATGCTACAACTGCCATTCTATTTTTTACTTCAGTTTCGTCTTGTAGCATTTTATCCATTTTGGCAATGTTTTGAACGTCATAAGCTGTTAATCCTGTAAATATGATTACGCCTAAAATAGATATAAGGAAATTAAGGCCCGAGCTTCTGAGAAACATATTAACAAGAGATGCGATAATAACTCCCCACAGACCCATTATTAAGTAGCTTCCCATTTTTGTTAGATCTGTTGTTGTAGTGTATCCATAAACAGACATACCAAGAAATGTTCCAGCAGTAATTCCAAATGTGAATACTATTGATCCTTGTGTGTAAATCATAAATATGGAAGACAATGTTACTCCTGTTAGTGCTGAGTAGAGCAAAAAAAGAGCTGTTGCAGTACTGCTTGATATTTTGTTAATAGCACCGCTTATTGCATATACAAGCCCAAATTGCATAAGTATTATAGCCATAAATGACATTGGATTTGAGAATATTATTGCTTTGATTGTTTGATTTTCTGAAGTTGCATATGCAAATATTGCTGAAATTAAAAGTCCAATTGACATAAGTCCAAAAACTTTGGCTAAAAACTTGTTTTTTATTAATATTTCTTGTTTTTCTTGTGCTAAATCAATCATAAATAAGCCTCCTTATTATTTAATTATTATTGAGATTTGTTTTGCTCGTTAAATTTTTTGCGCAGTTCATCAAATATAGCGCTTGGAACTTTTCCATATTTTAAGAATTCCATTGAAAATTCTGCTTTTCCTTGGGTAGAAGATCTAAGGACTGTTGAAAATCCAAACATTTCGCTTAAAGGCACCTCAGCCTCAACTTTTGAAAAACTTCCATCTTCTAGAGAACCTGTTATTATTCCCCTTCTTTGGTTTAAAAGCCCAAACATATTTCCTTGGAATTCAGTAGGACCTTCAAGGGTGACTTTCATTATTGGCTCAAGTATTGTAGGTTTTGCTTTTTCGTAAGCCTCTCTAAAAGCACCAATTGCTGCTAATTGAAATGCAATGTCAGACGAGTCAACAATGTGATATTGTCCATCGTTGATTGTAATTTTTATACCAACGATTGGAAAACCAATTAATTTTCCTTTTTCCATAGCCTTTTGGAATCCTTTGTCACATGAAGGGATGTATTCTGTTGGGATTACTCCTCCTTTTATCAGATTGACAAATTCATATGTTTCTCCTTCTTTGTCAAGAGGTTCCATAAACCCGGCAACTCGTCCAAACTGACCAGCTCCTCCAGATTGCTTTTTGTGAGTATAGTTAAATTCAGCTTTTCCAGTAATTGTTTCTCTATAGGCTACTTGAGGCATTCCTGTTTCAACTTCTGCTTTAAATTCTCTTTTCATTCTTTCAATGTAAACTTCTAAATGTAATTCTCCCATGCCTTGAATTATTGTTTCATTCGATTCAGCGTCAATATAAGTTTTAAATGTTGGATCTTCTTTTGTAAATCTTCCAAGAGCTTTAGCCATATTATCAGCAGATTTTTTATCTTTCGGTTTTACAGAAAGAGAAATTACTGGATCTGGAATAAACATTGATGTCATTGAATAATTGATTGATGGATCACAAAATGTATCTCCTGATGCACATTCTATTCCAAATAAAGCAACAATGTCGCCACTTCCTCCGAATTCAATATCTTCTGTATTATTAGCGTGCATTCTAATAAGTCTTCCCACTTTGAATTTTTTAGAAGTTCTTGAGTTGATAAGTTCTTGTCCTTTTTTCAAAATTCCTTGATAAATTCTGACATATGTTAATTGACCGTATTGTCCGTCTTCAAGTTTAAATGCAAGCGCAACAGTTGGGAGGTTGTTGTCAATTTTAAGTTCAATTTCTTTTTCATTATCGTTGAGGTCAAGAGCAGTGTTTTTTATATCATGAGGAGATGGTAAAAATCTATTTACAGCATCTAAGAGTAATTGTACTCCTTTGTTTTTATAAGCAGATCCCATAAATACAGGGCATAGTTTTAAAGCCAATGTTCCTGTTCTAATTGCATTATATATGATTTCAATGGGCACATCTTTTCCTTCCATGTGCAATTCCATAAGTTCATCATTAAAGTCGGCAAGAGTGTCAAGCATTATTTCTCGCTTATTTTTTGCTTCTTCTAAAAGGTCTGAGGGTATTTCTTTTTCTATTATTTCTGTCCCATCTTTTCCCTCAAAATAATATGCTTTCATTAATACAAGGTCTACAACTCCAATATGTTTGTCTTCTAATCCAATTGGGATTTGCATCAAAACGGAGTTTAAGTCAAGTTTTGACTTAAGTTGGTCTTTTACGTTGTAGGGATTTGCTCCTGTTTTATCACATTTGTTTACAAATGCAAGGCGAGGTACGCTGTATCTTTTAAGTTGTCTATCAACAGTTATTGATTGGGATTGAACTCCTGCAACAGAATCAAGAACTAATATTGCTCCGTCAAGGACCCTAAGAGATCTTTCAACTTCAATTGTAAAATCAACGTGACCCGGTGTATCAATAATATTTATTGGAGAATCTTTCCATTCAACGTGAGTTGCAGCTGATGCTATTGTAATTCCCCTTTCTCTCTCAAGTTCCATTGAGTCCATTGTTGCACCAACCCCATCTTTGCCTTTCACTTCGTGAATTGCATGAATTTTATTGCAATAGAAAAGAATACGTTCTGTAAGGGTGGTTTTCCCTGAGTCAATGTGAGCGCTAATACCTATGTTTCGTAATTTATTGTAGTCCATTAGACATTGTCCCTCCTAATGTTATATGAATAGAAGACTAACTATCTTAGTAATTTTACAAAATTTTTTTTTAAAAATCTATTCTATCTCATACCATTTTGTGTTATTAAATATTTTGAAGTTTAAACTATTTAACATAATATTTGCAGTTTGCTTGATTAAAGTTGTATTAATGTATATCCTTATTTTAGGGAATATATCATTTAGTAGATTTTGATTTTATTGATTAAAATTTTTTATTTAGTGAATTAACTCTTACTTTATTATTATACTCCTAAAATAATTATTTGGAGGAATTTGAGTTGGAAACTTTAACAATATCTAATGAATTGAGTAAAATATCACAGGTGGGTTATGATTCTTCTGTGTCTGAGCTTTCTGTATTTTTTAAGGATGGAAGAGCTTATAAATATTTTAAGATTGAACCAAGACATTTTAGTGTAATATCTAAACTTGTTGAGGATAAAAGATCGGTTGGTAAATATTTAACAGAAAATATATTTAACAAGTATGACCAAGAAAAGCTTTAATTTATATTGTAGATAGAAAAAAACCCTTTTGTTTTTAAACAGGAGGGTTTATTTTTGTGTTTATCTTTTAGAGAACAATAAATTATAATTTATTGTTGTTAATATGGTTGTTTGATTTTCAAAAATTAATATGCATTGGAATTTTATTTTTTTTGGAATTTTATTATTTAATTTAGCTTTATTTTGATAATTTAATAGTTTTAAGGATTTGAGTAAACTTTTTATGTATAATTTATTGTTTATTGTCGTTATTTTTATTCTGTCTTGTAGTTCTATTTTTAGAGAATATCAAAATATATCAAGCGAATATTATAAGCTTGCTAAATTAAATGAAGAGCTTGGTAATGATGAGACTTCTGTTTTGCTTTATGAAAAATCTATTGAATTTAACATTAATGCTGGTGCTGATTCAAGTTACAATTTTATTTTAGCTTACATTAATTTGAAAAAATATGTAGAAGCTGAATCAAAACTTAATCTGATTATAAAAGAAGATCTAGATAATATTTTGCTGATTAATTTGAAAGGATATTTGCTTTTTAAAAAAAATGATTTAGATAATGCTTTGATTTATTATTTAAAAACTCTGGAATTTGCTCCTGCAAATAAAGAGGCCTTATTTAATATTTTTTACATCTATTATTTGAAGAACGATAAAAAAAATGCAAAAAAATATATTTTAAGATATAAAGAGCTAAATTATCCTATCCCAAATGGAGTGGAAGAAATAATTGCTTCTATTATTGGAAATTGAATTTTTAATTCTCTGTTTACTTTTTACTTTGTGGTAATTATTATATACTAAGGTATAAAAAATATAAACCTTGTTTATTTTATAAATTTTTATAGGAGAGTGTGCACATGATGAGGCTTAAAATTTTGATTTTGTTAGTTTTTTTTGGAATTTTTGTGGGTAATGGCTTTGCAGATACTAATTTTGAATTTAATTTTGGTGGTGGGGTTGCTTTTCCTGTTAGTACTATTTCAAGTTTTTACAATGAGGCTTTAGATATTAATGCAAAACTTAAGCAAAATTTGCCTCCAATAGAAAAAGAAGAGATAGTTCAAAAGTTTTCTGATTTGGCTAATATTGCTAAAGCTGGAGTAAAATATGGGACTTATGCTCAATTTGGTGCTAAATTTGATGATTTTGTTTCTGTTGGATTTGAGCTTTTGTTTGACATGAATCTTTTCAAAGTAATAAAGCGTTCAGATGGAACTGCCAATGAAAATTTCTCATTTATCATGGCAATAACACCAAGATTATATACAAAATTAGATTTTTTTGTGCTAGCTTTAGCATTTTTCACAGGTCCTAAGGTAAATATAGCTACTTCTACTGTAGATTCTGTTTTGGCAGAATTAGGAACAATGGGTTGGGACATTGGTGCTAGACTTTCATTCTCTTTTTTAATTCTTGAAGGTTACTATGCTTGGAATATACAAAACGTTAAATTTTCTGATTTCAAGTTTGTGCTAGGATTTGAATTTGGAATTGTGTAGTTTAATAAATTTTCTTTTTAGCATTAAAGCTGGAATATTTTAATGGCTTTACTTTAAACATCTTTGGTTTATTTTTTGTGTGTATAGGTTATATTAATTAGCAAGTTAAGACTGCTTAAGGTATTCTTAAAAAATGAGGATCTAGGTGAATTTACTAAAAAAAAAATCAATAGGAATTATTGCTTGTCCCGGGGGTAGAGTTTTCGCCAGTAAAATAATAGAAGAGCTTGAAAGAATATTTATAAATGTTGAAAATGATATTGTAGACAGTATTTATCGAGATTCTAAAGCTTTAAAGGAAGAAATTTTTAATTTTAAGATTGAAAAAATTTTATCTCCTTTTTTAGAAGGTCTTAGCTTGTCTGCTCTTAAAAGCAAAGAACCTTTAGAAATTCCTGTAAAATTTGTTAAATTTGCAAATGGTGAATTTAAAACTGAAATTTTAAAAACAATTAGGAATAAGGATATTTTTATTGTTCAGGATGTTGCCAATACTTATGAAGTTGAGATAAATAGTAGCGAAAAAATAATTATGACAGTTAACGACCACATAATGAATTTAATGACAACAATAGATGCTTGTATACAGGCTAAAGCCAATTCTGTTAGTGTAATTATTCCGTCTTATCCTTATTCAAGGCAAGATAAAAAACATTCAAGAGAGTGTTTAACAGCAAGTCTTATTGGAAGATTTTTAGAAGAGTTGGGAATTAGGCACATTTTAACCTTAGATATTCATTCAAAAGCTATTGAGAATGTATTTAGGAGAGTTTATTTTGAAAATTTGAATGTTTCTTATGAAATATTTGAAGCTCTTAAGGATTTGATTGATATTAAAGATTCTAATTTAGTTATCGTTTCTCCTGATACGGGGGCTGTAAGTAGGAATAAATTTTTTGCATCAAGCCTTAAAAGCCCTCTTGCTTTGCTTTATAAGGAGAGGGATTATTCAAGAGTTTCAAATAATGTTTCTGATTCAAATATTTCTGTAACTAAACTTTTAGGAGATGTTGAAGGCAAAAATGTTTTTATGAGTGATGATATGTTAGCTACTGGGGGTACTCTGATTAAGGCAATGAAGTTGCTTAAAAGTATGGGAGCTAAAAAGATTATATGTGGGATCAGTTTGCCGTTTTTTAATGGAGATGCTGTTAAATATTTTGACAAAGCTTATGAGGAAGGGTATTTTTATAAAATAATTGGAACAAATGCTGTTTGTCATAATGATGAATTAATAAATAAACCTTGGTATCATGAAGCTAATGTTGCGCATCTTTTTGCAGATGCAATATTTGCAATTTATAATAAAGTTGGTTTACAAAAGATTCTTGACAGAAGGGATGATATTCAACAATTGATTACCAAGGGTTGATTTATGAATGCTCTTAGCATTGATATTGGTACTAGTGTTTTAAAGGCGGCATTAGTTAGTTCTGAAAATGGAGTTTTAAGCTATATTGATATTAGTTATTCAGATTATTTTGATGTCGATTTTGAAAATTTTGATTTCAATATATGGCTTTTTGCTTTTAAAAAAGCTATATCCAATTTTCAGTCTAACAAAATAGATTGCATTTCTGTTAGTGGTATTTCACCATGTTTGATTGCTTTAAATTCAAATTTAATGCCTTTGGAAGTGTTACATTGGAATTCCCTTGAAATCAAACCCGATTTTAAGGGAAAATCTGTATTTTTACCCTATGTTCTTAGTACAGTTAAAAGAGGAACATATACAAAAATAAGTTATTTTGTTTCTTGTTTTGAATATTTTATTTATTTACTTACAGGAAAGCTTTTTACAAGTTTTCCGAGCATAGAATATATTCCTTTTATTTGGGATGATGTGGAAATAGAAAAATATGGGCTTGATAAGAACAAATTCCCTCCCTTTATAAAAATGGGAGAAAATATTGGCGTTGTTACTTATAAAGCAGGAGTTGAGTTTGGACTAAATAACGGAATCAGAGTAATTAATGCGGGACCAGATTATTTGAGTGTTTTGGTGGGAAGTGGTGCTTTTCAAGAGGGAATTGTGTCAAATAGAATGGGCACTAGTGAGGGTTTCAATTTTGTTTCAAACACGTATTTACCCGGATTTTCTTTGGAATATCCTTATTTTTTAGAAGGGTTTTTTATTGTTGGTAGAATTGCTCCTTTTGGATATTTGATTCAGCTATTAAAAGACAGTTTTTATAAAAAAAGTTTGTCTTTTGGGACACTTTTAAAAGAGATTGTGAAAAGTTCTGTTTTAAATAATGTATATTTTTATCCAAGTAAAATTAAACTTTTTAACGATCTGTTTATCTTAGACCCTTATCTTTTTAAAGATTTAAGTAGAGGGATTTTTGGGAGTATTAAAAATCCATTAGAGATTGGTTTGGCAATACTTGAATTTGTATGTTTTGCTTTTTACAACAGATTGTTAGAGTTAAAATCCTGTAAAAAAGAAATTTTGAATATTTTTGTTAGTGGATCTAATTCTGATAATTTGCCTTTAAATCAAGTAAAAGCAAATATTCTTGGTAAAGATTTAAAGATTTTTGATTTTAAGCATTCAGAGATTATTGGAGGATCGATTCAGGCATTCTATTCTTTAGGAGAATTTGGCAGCTTAAATGATTCTTTTTTAAAGTTGGTAAAGATTAAGCGCGTTGTTTCGCCTATTGTTGAAATTCATGAACAATATTTGGAAAAATATCAAAAGTATGTTAATAATTATAGTCTATTTGTTAACAGGTAATATATAAGTTTCTTTAAATTCGCTTATCCCTTCTATTTTTTTTAGGTCTACTTTTGCTTCCAATTTGGTTTTATAAGGTCCAGATCTTACTCTGTAAATGTCTTTATTATCTACTGTTGCAGAATATATTTTTGCAATTATGTTATATTTGAGTAATTTTTGAATGTAGCTATCTGCATTGATTGGGTTTGAGAGTGATACAAATTGTATGTAATACTCCTTATTGGGATCATACATGTTATCAGTATTCAAATCTTTTTGAGCGGTAGGTTGAGATTTTTCAATAATTTTTGATTTTTGAGAAGCAGTTTGAGCTTTTTGAGCGGTAGGTTGAGATTTTTCAATAATTTTTGATTTTTGAGAAGCAGTTTGAGCTTTTTGAGTGGTAGGTTGAGATTTTTTAATAATTTTTGGTTTTTGAGAAGCATTAGGTGTTTTATTTTTGTTTATTGATTTTTTATCTTTATTTAAATCTTGTGTTAGATCTATGATTATTTCATTTGGAGTTTCAGATACTTTTAAAGGGTTTTCATTTTGGTTAACATCTTCTAAAGTGTCTTGATCTTTGGTTTCTTCTAAAACAATATTTTTTTCTGCAATATCTGAGGCTAAATTTTTGTTTGGGAAGAAAATAATTATCCCAAGAAATATTATGATACAAACCGATGCAATTGAGGTTAATGCTACAAAAAATCCTTTGTTATTGTCATTGTTTTCATTCAAATCTTTCATAGTTATTTATCTCCTGCATTTTTTTTTCAATTTCTTTTTCTAGGCATGCATAATTCTTGTTATTAATTACATTGATTATTCTTAAGTTTATAATATTTTTTTTAAAAAAAATATCTTTCTGGATTTTGAGTATTTTATTTATTGTATCTTCTTCAATGCTTGGTAGAGAATATGACAATCTATTTTTTATTATGGGAGCATTTGCTTTAATTACAATGATATAGTCACAAAGTTTTTCTAAATTTATTTTAAAAAGTAAAGCAGCATTGATTATTATTTTTGTAGATTGTTTTTGAGTTAACTTTTTTTTTATTTTTTTAAGTATGATTGGGTGCGATATGGTTTCAAGCTTTTTTAATTCTTTATTGTCATTAAATACAATATTTCTTAGCAAGAATCTGTCTATTTCATTTTGAGCATTTAATATTTTTGGGCCAAATATTTTAATTACCTCTTCTTTTTTTTCATGTAAGACTGAGTGTCCAAGTTTATCTGCATTTATTTCGTAAAATCCATATTTATTGCTAATTATTTTAGAAGCAGTATCTTTGCCAGATGCAATCCTTCCTGTTATTCCAATAATTAATGGATTTCTCCCCATGATTTACCTGTTTCAATGTTTGCTCTTAAAGGAAGATTTAATGCAAAAGCATTTTCCATCATAATTTTTAATATTTTTTTCACTTCATTTTCTTCTTTAATAGGAGATTCAATGAGCATTTCATCGTGTACTTGCAGCAATATTTTTGATTCCAATTTTTTATTTTTGAATTCATTAAATACTTTGACCATTGCAATTTTCATGATATCAGCAGCGCTTCCCTGAATAATGCTGTTTATTGCTATTCTTTCTGCGGCAGCTCTTTCTAGATAATTATTGCTATTGATTTCTTTTATATATCTTCTTCGTTTTAAGATGGTTTCGCTATATCCAGCATTTCTTACAAAGTTTATTTGGTTTAGTATAAATTCTTTGATCTTTGGGTAAGATTCAAAGTAAGATTTTATGAATCCTTTTGCTTCTTCTCTCGTAATTCCCAATTCTTTTGCAAGCCTAAAATCTGACATCCTATAAATTATTCCAAAATTAATAGATTTTGCTATTCTTCTAAAGTTAGGAGTAATCTCTTTTTCTTCTATTTTGAAAAGCTTAGAAGCAGTTTCTGCATGAATGTCTTTATTGTTTTCAAATGCCTTAATAAGTGCTTCGTCTTGTGACAAATGAGCAAGTATAGCAAGTTCAATTTGAGAATAATCAGCCGAAATAAAAATATTTCCATTTTCCGGTTTAAATGCTTTTCTTATTTTTCTCCCTTTTTCATCTTTTATTGGTATGTTTTGTAAGTTGGGATTTATGCTAGAGATTCTACCAGTTGCTGTTTTTGTTTGTATGAAGTTTGTATGTAATCTATTTGTTTTATAGTTTATTAGTTCTATTAAATTATCTGTATAAGTACTTTTCAATTTTGCAATTTGCCTGTGTTTTATTAGGTTTTCAATTGATTCGTGTTGTCCTTTGAGAGATTCAAGCACTTTTATATCAGTCGAATCTTTTTTCATTTTCTCTGGTAATTTCAGATTTAATTTTTCAAATAAAATTTCATGCATTTGTTTTGGGGAATTTAGATTAAAATCAATTCCTATGCTTTTTATTATTTCGGTTTCAATTAGTTCTAATTCTTTACCAAGCTCTTTTCCATATTCTTTTAAATATTCTTTATCGAGGTAAATGCCATTTTCTTCCATTTCTGTAATTACATTGTTAAAAGGCATTTCTATTTCGTGCATTAGCTTATCAAGTTTGTCTTCTTTTAATTTTTCGGTAAAAATATTGAATAATCTAAATGTGATATCAGCATCTTCAGATGAATAGCTTGTTGCCATTTCTAGAGATATATTTGCAAAGTTATCGTTTTTTTGTACCACATCTTCATATTTAATATTTTTATGCATTAAATATTTTTCTGCAAGAAAATCAAGTGATATTTTTGAATTTGTGTCAATAAGGTATGCTGCAATCATTGTGTCAAAGTAAGGCGGTATAGGACTAAATCCATTATTTTTTAGTATTTTATAATCAAATTTATAATTTTGACCGATTATTTTTGGGTTTGATTTAAAGAGATTGTTAAATTTTTGTATTATATATTGTTTTTCTATGTAAATTTTCCCTTTGGCTTCTATTGGAATATAATAGCCCTCAAATTCTTTAAATGAAATGGAAATTCCAATTAATTTTGCTGTGTAAATGTCAAGCGAAGATGTTTCTGTATCTATTGATATAGATTTTGCTTTTTTAAGGTTTTCTATTAAATTGTCAAGCTCTATTTTTGTTGTTATTGAGTGATATTTAACATTTTCTGTATCAATTGTATTTAAGTCGTCTAAGTTATTAGTAGTAATTTCTTGATCAAATAGGCTTTTTTGGTCTTTATTTTCTTTTTCTTGCTTTAAGATATCTTTTTTATAAGTTTTTATTAGAGCAATTGCGGAGTGTTTTTCAAATAAAGGTATTACCTCTTCACTAAGATTTTTTAATGCGAATTGTTCAATTTCTGGAATTTTTAAATTTTCTTCAAGAGTTATAAGGTCATAGCTTAAAAAAGCATTTTCTTTTTCTTTGATTAAAATTTCTTGATGTTTTTTATTTATTAGTTCTAAATTTGAATATATCCCTTTTAAGGTTTTAAATTTTTCTAGTAAACTTGCTGCTCCTTTTGGCCCAATGCCTTTTATTCCAGGTATATTATCAGATCTGTCTCCAACAATAGATAAATAATCTTTTACTTGAAAGCCATTTATTCCAAATTTTTTTATTACGTAGTCATTATTCATTTCAACGAAGCTGTTGTTTTCAATTTTAAGTATTTTTATGCGCTTCGACATTGTTTGTAGCAAGTCTTTGTCAGGAGAAATAATATAAGTTAAATAATTATTCTTTTCAGCTTTTTTTGCAAAACTAGCCAAAAGATCGTCAGCTTCGTAGCCTTCAATTTCAAAGATTGGAATTTTTGCTTTTAAAAGACCTTCTTTTATCCACCCTATTTGAGGTATTAAATCATTAGGGGGCTCATCTCTTGTTGCTTTGTAGCTTGGATACTTTTGTTTTCTAAATGTTGGTATTTCTGAGTCAAAGGTAATAACTAAATATTCAGGATTTTTTTCTTTTATTATAAAAAATAATGTTTTAAAAAAGCCGATAAATGCGTTTACATTTTCCCCTTGCTTGTTTAAAAGTGGATAATTTTTCATTACATGGTAATTTCTAAATATTATGTTTAGTGCATCAATTAAGTAAAGTTCTTTCATATTTTAATATCTAGCATTACAGGTGAATTGTTTGTTGGAATAAGGTTTTGAAGTTTTTTGATTTTTGGGATTTTACTTTTTGTATTTAACATTTGTTCTAAGAGTTTATAACAAATTTGATATTTAATATATATTTCTGCTTTTAGCAGGTTGATATCTTTAATCAAGTGGTCGAAATTATCCAGTTTTTGATTTTGAGATTTTAACCACGCATTTATTGTTTTATAATAACTTTTTATTGATTCTAGAATTAAATCTTTTTTGGGGTTAGTTACATTTAATATTTTTATTTCTCCTTTTTGCAATTTATCACTTTCAATTATTAATATTGACTTTAATTCCTTTAATTCTAGCAATAAATTTCTAAAATATTTTTTTAAAATTGCATTAGCCGACAATATTGATTCCTAATTTATTATGCTTAACATTATTTTCTTTTTTTCTTAACTCTTTCCAGGTAAAGCTTAATACTTGCAGTTGTTTTATAACATTATCAATTTTAGTCATTTCTTTTTTTAAAATAACGCTTTCTAGCTCTTTATTTAGGAATGAGTATATTGAGAGTAAGTTTGTAGAAATGCTTCCACCTTGTTCAAAGTTTAAGGTTGACATTAATTCAGTAATAATTTCTTGTGCATGAAAGATTTTTTCATTAGCTTTAATTTCATTTTGCCAATTTTCATCTTTGATAAGTTCTTTGGCTATTTTTAAATCTTGTATTGCTTTGTCATAAAGCATTATCAATATTGAGATAGGATTTGATGTGTTTATTTGTGTTTGTTTATATATTTTTTCTTTTGCTATCAAAATTTCCTCTAATCCAAAAGTTTAATTTGTTCTATTATTTGATCTTCTTTAAAAGGTTTTGTAATGTATCCTTTAGCTCCAAGAGATAAAGCTTTTTGTATGAGTTCTTGTTTCCCAATAGCTGTAACCATTAATATGTTAGCTTTTTTAAGCAATTTTTTATTAGTTTCGTAGATTCTCTCAAGAGCTGTAATTCCATCCATTCCCATCATTGTTACATCGAGTGTTATTAAATCAATATTTTTTTGTTTTTCAAATTCTTTAACAGCTTGAATTCCATCTTCGGCTTCTACAAATTCTTTAAATCCTAATTGTCTTAAGATTTTTATTAGGTTTTTTCGCATAAAAAGCGAGTCATCAGCTATTAAAGCCTTTTTGTGTTCTTCCAAAATCAGCACTCCTTCATCCATTTTAGCACATTAAATATTTTAAATGACAATTAAAATATAATTCACATTTTTATAATGTTGCCTTTTTGATTTATATTTTTGTTTAAAAATTATTTTGATTTAATGAGTCTAGGTAAAAACAATATTTTGTTTTTGGCGATTTTTAAGCTTTGCATAGCAAAAAGGTAGTTTTTATTTGAAGATTTAGATTATTTGATAAAATAATAAAGATTATGTTAAATTTTACCCTATGAGCATTAAAATACAGCAAGAAATTTCAGATTTGAAGAAGCTGATTAGAAAGTGGGATAAGGAGTATTACGTTGATTCTTTGCCCAGTGTTGATGATTTTGTTTATGATGAGCATTTTTTAAGACTTCAAGAGTTAGAGAATAAGTATCCTGAATATAGGACCTTAGATTCTCCTACGCTTAAGCTTGGCAGTGATCTTTTGAATGACTTTAAAGAGGTTGAACATTCTGTTCCTATATTAAGCCTTGACAAGGTTTATGATTTTGACTTGTTAAAGTCTTGGATAGATAAGATTGATTTTAATAATTCTTTCAGTATTTCTGTTGAACCTAAGATTGATGGGTGTTCTATTGTTCTTTATTATAAAGATGGCCTTCTTGAGAAGGCTCTTACTAGGGGTAATGGAAAATTTGGTAATGACATTACTAAAAACATTAGAACCATTAGGCATGTACCTTTATTTCTTGATGAAAAGGTTGATTTAGTATTAAGGGGCGAGGTTTACATTACTAAAGAAAATTTTTTAAAAATAAATAAATTTTTGGAAAAGCCTTATGCTAATTCTAGAAATTTAGCTTCAGGAATACTTAGAAGAGTTGATAGCAGAGAGGTCGCTAATTTCCCTTTAAATGTTTTCGTTTATGATTTTTTGAATGCTGGATTGGAGTTTAAAACTAACAATTTGGCTACCGCAAGACTTAAAGAATTGGGCTTTAAGGTCAATCCTTTGATTAAATTCTTTGATCAAAAAAATTCAATGGGAGAAGTTTTAAATTACATAGCAGATATAACAAAAAAAAGGAATTCTTTTGAGTATGAAATAGATGGCGTTGTTCTTAAGGTTAGTGATTTTGCTTTAAGAGAGAATTTAGGATATACTTCCCATCATCCTAAATGGGCAATGGCTTATAAATTTGAGGCACTCTCAGGTTTTAGCAGGGTAAAGAGTATTGTTGTTCAGGTTGGGCGCAGTGGTAAGGTTACTCCTGTTGCTAATATTGATAAAGTTTTTGTTTCAGGGGCCTATATTACTAACGCAACGTTACACAACCAGGAGTATATAATGTCTATTGGTTTGAATGTTGGCGATGTTGTTAAAGTTTCAAGAAGAGGAGATGTAATTCCTGCGGTTGAAATGGTGGTAAATAAATTTTCAACAGGATTTTTTAAGGTTCCTGATAATTGTCCAGCTTGTAATACGGTTTTAGTAAAAGAAGGTGCGCATTTTTTTTGTACAAATAACAATTGTCCTTCAGTAGTGGTTGAGAGGATAAAATATTTTTGTAGTAAAAATTGTATGGATATTGAATGGTTTTCTGATAAAACCGTTTCGTTTCTTTTTGAGAAAAAATTTATTTTTTCAGAAATTGATCTTTATATATTTGATTTTTATAAACTCCTTGAATTCAAAGGGTTTAAAGCTAAAAAAGTAAATAATTTAATAAATTCAATCGAAGCTAGCAAAAAAAAACCATTTAGCAAGTTACTTCTTAGCATGGGAATTAAAGAATTGGGAGAAAACACAATAAGGTTATTATTCCTTAATAATTTAAATTCATTTTCAAAGCTTTTTAAGCTTTGTCAAGATAGGGATTTTGCTTTTTCAACATTGTTGAGAATTAAAGGCATAGGAGAGAGAATTGCTTTAAATATTATTGATGCTTTTAACGATTCAGTAATCCTTAATAAGTTTAAATTTTTTGAAAATTTGGGATTTGAAATGGAAGAGTATATTGTAATTAATGATGAAGATAGCTTGTTAGCTGGTAAAAAGTTTTGCATTACTGGAACTTTTAATGGTTGTTCTAGGTCTATTGTTATTGACAAGTTGAAAAGCAAAGGAGCAATTTTTAACACTTCTGTGACCAGAAGTTTAGATTTTCTTGTTGTTGGAGAAAAAGCTGGATCAAAGCTTGAAAAGGCTTTAAATTTGGACATAAAAATTATGTCTTTTGAAGACATTAAGAGGCACTTAGATTAATCTAGATTTAAAGGGTTTAATTTTTATTTAATTATTTTTATTTGCTTGAATTCAGGTTTTAGGTTTTTATACATAATTCCTAATTCGTGAATGTTTTTGACTTCTATTAAGTTTCTAAAAAATTCTTCTTTATTTTTTAGAGCAGGGTTAATAAAATATTTTTCAAATTTATATTTTGAGATTATTTCATGATTTTTTAGCGCTTCATTTAAATTATTAGTTGGACCTATTTCAATATAGAATGTATTTTCTTTTTTGAAATCAAACCGATCCCCCTTTTCTTTAAATTTATAATTATTAAGGTATATATCAGGGTAGATTTGAAAATCTGCTGTTTTGATCATAGTTGTTTTTGGAGTGTTTTTAGCATTTTCTTCTAAATCTTGGTTTTCATCTTTTTCTGTAGGCTTTAAATATTCCTTTTCTAATTTGTTATCTTCTTCTAAATCATCATTTGTTTTTGTGGCACTTGGAATAAAGGTTTCTTCGGTTGAAGACTTTTGAGGAAATTCTTTTTTTTTATAATTGTTCAATTCTTTTTGAAGTTTTAAAATAGTCTCTTCATTATCCTTTATTTTATCTTCTAATTCTTTTAGCTTATGTTTATCGGTTCTTAATTTTTTTTGATTTTCTTTATTTATTGCTTCATTTGCGCTAATTTTTTCTTTTAGGGCATTTATTATTTTCCCTATTGAAGATAAGTTTTCTTCTATTTCTTCTAAGTTTTTATCTGAGGCATCTTTTTTTTTAAACTTTCTTAATTCTTTTTGCAAGTCTAAAATGGTATTTTCATTATCATTGATTCTCTCCTCAAGTTCATCGAATTTGTTTTCATTAATAGCATAATATTGGTCATTATTGTGAAGGGTTTCTTTTAGATTGTTGATTATTTTTTCATTAGAGGGATAGCTATCCCCATTTATTTCTTCAAGCTTATCTTCATAGTCATAATTTTCTTCAAAGATCTCTTCTTCTTCTTCTTCTTCATTGATTTTTTCGTAATTTTCAACTTCTTTGGGGCGGATTTTTTTGCTAAGGAGTTTTTTAATTTCTAATATTTCGTTTTTTAATTTATTAGTTAAAATTTCATATTTTTTTGCTTTTCTTTCTATTGATTCTATTTTTTTATTTTCATTTGTTAGAGATTTTTGGTTTTTGTTTTTTAAAAGTTTTTCTATATTTTGAATTTTATTTTCATAATTTTCAATTACAGATTTTAGATCATTTTCATCCATTCTTTTTTTAATAAGGCCTTTGTTTCTTATATTTTCTGGCAATTTTAGATCCTTGCCTTTTTTGGGATCTTTATAAGAAACTATGTTTTTACTTGAATTTTTTAATTTATTTATTTGATTATTTTTAATTTCAGTATATTTAAACTCTTCGCTTAAGTCTTCTAAGGGAATTTCAATACTTGAGTAGCTTATTGTATTGTTATTGGCTCCAAATAATGATATACATGAAAGTATTATAAAATACTTAAAGCCTTGCTTTTTTGTTTTGTTCATAACTTCCTTGTTTTTATTTAGAAAACATCTATAATTTATAATGTTAGCATAGTTTGTCCATTTATCAAAAGCAATAAAAAATCATAGGAGGAGATCTGTTTTTATTGACAAGTGGTGATAATTTTAAATTAGCTTTAAATAATTTCTTATTTTATTTGTTAAGGCGTTTTAAGATTGTTGCATATGTTAGTAGGACTAGCTATTCTTGAAGTTTTGTTTTCAATTTTTTTCATTTATGTAACAAGAGATTATTATTGATTCAATTTTTTCTGTTTATTTGAGGTTTATGAGTTTGGCAAATGTAGATGAATATGAATTTTGGGCTTTACCGGTTTGTTGTAATGTTAAAGATTCTTTTATTGAAGATTTTAGCTTTGTAGATGAACATTTAAGTTCGATTTTTAGTATCAGTTATAAAGACAATATAACTTTAAAGTTTAGAGATTTTGTTGATTCTAATGAATTTAATTTAAAGCTTTTTGATAATAAAATAAGTTTTGAAGGACAAATTCCTTTGGTTTTGTATTCAGATAATTTAGAGTATTTGTTAGAAGCAGAAAAAAGTGTTCTTTTTAATTTAAGAATTGGAGATGAAAATAATAATTATTCTTCTGGATTTGAAAAAAAAGAATCTGGGGCTTGTAATGTTTTGAATGCTTGTTATGAATTTAGTGATTATAATAGTTTTTCAGACGACTTTGTGTTAGTTAAAATATTTTTTGATTCTGAAAATTTAATTATTGATGCTAATGTAGACAATATTTCTTTTTTGAAATTTTTTATTAGTGAAAATTTTGGAGTGAATAAGGACAAAATAAAAATCAATTCTTTTGATAATTATTGTTCTAGTTCCATTTTTCCTATTTCTTTTAATGCAATTGTGCAAGGCATAGTGATTTCACAAAAAATTAATAAAAGGGTTAATGTTATTTATTACAAAAGGCATTTTGGAATTTTAGATAATTTAAACCTAACTTTTTCAGTTTCTAATTGTTTGTTGGCAGATAACAAGCTTTCAAAGATTGTTTTAGAAATTATAATAAATCGACCTTTAAATTTTTTGTATAAGTTTTATTTTAAATTTATTAATAATATTTTTAGAAATTTGTTTTTTGATGGGTTTTTAGAAATTTTTTTTGTTGAGAATAAAAGTGATTCTATATTTTTTTATGATAATCTTTTGGCATTTGAGACTTCTGTTTATAATTTTATTTATTCCAATTTTTATAATCTTGCTTTAGCGTTGTCCTGCGAGCCAATAGGTTATTTGCTTACTCAGATTAAAGGTGATTATAGTAAATTTTTTAAAATTTTTAAGAAATTAGACCTAAAGAATTCTTTGATGAAGAAATCTTCTGTTTTAAGTGTTAATAAGAATTATAATATTTTTGATGCTAGTCGTAAGGGAGTTGGGTTTGCTTATTTGAACTCAAATAATTATTTTTTAAGAGAAGATCAATCTGTTGTTGCTTTTTTATATAAGGATAGATTAGATATATTTTTGCCTTACAGTATTGTTGATAGCAACTTAAGCAACTATTTGAAAAATAGTTTGGCTAAAACATTGGGGTTGGCTTATAACAGTATAAATTTTTTGATAGATGAGAATTTGCTAGATTTTACTAATTTTAGTAGTCTTCTTTTTAAAGATTCTTATGTTATTGAAAAAGCAGTTTTAAATATTAAGGATCAATTTTTTTCTTTGATAAGCACGGGTTTTGCAGATGAATATCCTGTTATGTTCGAAGAAAAAATAGCAACTGAGTATGTCAATGATTGCATGCTTGGATGTTCTGTTGAGCTTAAATTTGAATTTTATTCTCTTAAAGCTGTTTTTAGTGATGTGAGTTTTTTTGTAGAGCAAGGTAAGTTTACCAAGCTTAAATTAAATAACAAAAGAGTTCGCACAATATTTGAGTTGGCGGTTGATTATGTGTTTTGCAGTGGCAATGTAAATTGTGATATTAAAGATTTTTTAAGTTTAGAGTTTGTTGAAGATGGTGAATTTGTTTTTTCTTTTAGAAGTTTTTTTATTGTTTCTGTTTCTGCAATTCGAACTGCTTTGATTCAGATATTTGATTTTAATGTAAACCGCACGCCTCTTGATTTTGAAGAAATTCTAAATAACTGGAGTATAAAAATTGATATTAATTAATTTTAATCTAAATGGAGAGAATATTTCAAAAAAGATTAGCCTTTCTTTGGCAGCAAGAAGTCTTTTGGATTCAATTTATTGTTCTAAGAGCAATAAATTAGAGTGTGTTGTTAATAATAGATTTTTTTTGATCTTATTGGATTCAAGACTTGTTTATTCTAATTTAATTCCTGCTTTTATTTTAAATGGTCGTAGCGTAGTTACTCTTGAGGGGCTTAAGAAAAAAAGTTTTTATCAGTATATGCAAAAGATTTTGTTAGAAGATGATTTTAATTTTTGTAATAATTGTTTTGAGTCGAATGTTTTGATGTTTTATTATTTTTTGGAAAGCAAAATTGTAAGCAAATCGGATATTTTAGGGTATAGAAATTCATTAAAATGTAATTGTATAGATATTAATACTTTTTTATCTCTTTATTTAAAAGCTGAAGAATTGTATAGAAAAAATGGTTAATGTTAAGATTTATTATCCTGAAAGTTTTAATATACTATCTAATTTATTTGACAAGAATTTAAATAATTATATCATTTATAATGAGTTGGATTTTAAAAAAAATCCTAATTTGTTTGATAAAAAAACATCTATTGATAATTTTTTCCTTGTTTGTAATTTTGAAAAATTCAATAGGATGTCTTTAAGGGGTAATTTTCTTGAAATGGGACCGTGTGTTACTTACAATGAAATACTTCAGATAGGTAAGAAAAATATTCCAAGTTTGCTTTATGAATTTATTTCTAAATTGAATGATAAAATATATTTAAATAGCATCAATCTTGCAAATGGGTTTTATTATAAGAACACTATTTTTGATATTTATCCTTTATTGTTAAGCCTTGATGCACAGATTGAGTTTAAAAATGTTTTAACCAAGAAGACCTATGTTTTTAATGCTTATAATTTGAATAGGTCTGATTATATTGCAAACCGAAGCACTATTCTTGTTACTAAGTTTAAATTTCCAATGATGAATTTGTGGAACAGAAGTTTTTATCATAAATTATTTTTCAATACTTTGTCTTTTGATGTTTTAGAAGAGATAGACATTATCTTTATATGTATTCTTTTAAACATAAGAAGAGATGTTATAAATGATTTTTTATTAAAAATCTTTTATGATGATAAGGTGATTATTATCAAAGATTTTCAGATTTTACTTTTAAACAAATCTTTGCCGCTTTCATTTTCTGAGATAGAAAATTCTCTTAAAATGTTGGATAAAAATATAAGAGATTCTAAAAATTTTAACATAGGAGAGAGAAGCTTAAAGCTAATAAAGAATTTTTATTTAGATATATTAATGAGTTTTTAATTTTTAATAGTTCAATTAAGTTTTAATTACTATCTTTAGTATGCTATATTTCTTATATAAGTGGAATATATAATTTATTTTTATGTATTATAATGTAAAAAGTTAATCAAAAAAAATATTCATAATGAGGGGTTTCTGTACTTATGGTAAAAAAAGAAGCAATTATTAAAGCTGTAAACGGTTTACACGTTAGACCTGCATCAACTTTTGTAAAAAAGGCTAAAGAATATTCTAGTGAAATAACAATAGAGTCTGAAGGAAAGTCTGTTAGTGGGAAAAGTTTATTCAGACTCCAAACTTTGGAATTGTCATCAGGTAAAAAGCTTTTGATATGTGCTGAAGGTGAGGATGAAGAGAGGGCTGCTTCAGAACTTGCAGAGCTTATCGAATCTTTTAAGGAATGATTTTGAAAGGATTTAAGTTATGACTTTATCGGGTAAAAGAATATCCAAAGGAATAGGCATTGGAGAAGTTCTTTGTATTAGGAAAAATTTTGACAAAATGGTAAGTAGAGAAAAAATTGACTTTTCTCAGATTGATAGTGAGATATCAAAATTCAATAAAGCCAAGTCAAAAGCGATTGAAGTACTTAAAGATCTTGAGAGGAAAGCTGTGCTTCAGTTTGGAGATGATAAGAAGGGTATTTTTGAAGGTCAGGTGCTAATCGTTGAAGATGATGAACTTTCTGAGTTTGTAATTGAGTATATTGCAAAAGAAAATTATAGTGCTGCTTATTCTATTTATTTAGCATTTGAAGATTTGGTTAAAAGTGTAGAAGATTATAAAGATCCTTATTTAAAAGAAAGAGCGTCTGATTATAAAGACATTAGGAATAGATTAATTTCTACTGTTTTAGGTCAAGTAACCGATTTTTCTGAAGTTAATAAAGATATCATTCTTGTTACCGAGGAATTAACCCCATCTGATACCATGCAATTTGATTTAAATTATGTTAAAGGGTTTTTAACTGCAGTTGGGGGAGAGACTTCTCATGCTGCTATTTTGGCAAGAACAATGGGACTTCCGGCGCTGGTGATGTCTTCTTTAGATATTGATTCGTTAAAGGATGGTGACAAAATAGTTATTGATGGAATATCTTCTATTGTTATTAAAAATCCTTCTTCTGATGAGCTTAATCTTTATGAGGGTAAGATATTACGTCAATTAGAAATGGAAAAAGAACTTTTTTCTTTAAAAGATAAAGATGCCGAAACAAAAGACGGTATAAGAGTGGCTTTAAAGGCAAATATTGGAACGCCTGTTGATATTTCCTATGTTAATAAATATGGCGTTGAGGGAATAGGCCTTTTTAGGACTGAATTCTTATATATGAAATCTTTACAACCTCCAACAGAAGATGAGCAGTTTGAAGCTTATAAGAGAGTTTTAGATACAATGGAAAAAAAAGGTGTTGTTACTATTCGTACTCTTGATGTTGGTGGGGACAAGGAAATTCCTTATCTTAATTTTGAAAAAGAAGAGAATCCTTTTTTGGGTTTTCGTGCGCTTAGAATGTACAAGGAATATGAAGATTTAATTCAAACGCAATTTAATGCTATTTTTAGAGCTAGTCATTATGGAAAGATAAGAGTAATGGTCCCTATGCTTACTAGATATGAAGAGATTGAAACAATAGAATATTTTGTTAATAATGCAAAGAATAATTTGAAGTCCAGAAGTTTACCGTTTGATGAAAATTTGGAAGTGGGTTGCATGATAGAAGTTCCTTCTGCAGCTTTAATTTCGTCTAAACTTGCTAACAGATTGAGGTTTTTTAGTATAGGGACTAATGATTTAACCCAATATGTTTTAGCTGTTGATCGTGGTAATCAGAAAATATCAAATTTATATGACAAGTATAATCCTGCCGTGTTGAAATTGATCAAAAAGGTTCTTGAAGATGGAGTTAGCTCTGGGATTGATGTGTCTGTTTGTGGTGAGCTTGGGGGAGATGATGCTGGAGCTTTAGTTCTTGTAGGTCTTGGATTTAGATCTTTGAGCATGATTCCTAGTGCTACACTTAAGGTTAAGTATTTGCTTAAAAAGTATACAATAATGGAATTGGAAGAATTGGCAAATAAGGTTTTAAATAGTGATTCCGAACAAGAGACTTTAAGTTATTTTGATAAATTTATAGGAGATTAGTTATGGGGTTTTTAGATTTTTTTAAAAAAACCGCTACATTGGATTTGATTGCTCCGATTAGTGGGAAAGTAATGTCAATTGATAAGGTTCCTGATGAAGCGTTTGCCGAGAAGATAGTTGGTGATGGAATTGCAATTCTTCCAACAAGTGATGAATTGTTAGCGCCTTGTGATGGTAAAATAGGTAAAATTTTTAAAACTAATCATGCTTTTAGTCTTGAAACTAAAGAGGGCATTGAAATTTTTGTTCATTTTGGAATTAATACTCTTAATTTGAATGGCAAGGGTTTTACAAGAGTTGCTGAGGAAGGCATGAATGTTAAACAAGGCGAAGTTATTATTAGGCTTGATCTTGAATATTTGAAAGAGCATTCGGAGTCAGTTATTACTCCGGTTGTCATTGCAAATTCTGATGAGGTTTCAAGTATAGAATATTCTTTTGGAAGGCTTGAAAATGAGTGTGAATATATTTTATTGTCGTCAACTGCCTTGACAGAAGAAATTAGACATAAAATATCTCAAACAAAGCCCGTTGAAGCAGGTAAAGATTTAGTATTGCGAGTCAAAAAGTAAAAAGAGAGAGTTTTAAACTCTCTCTTTTTTTCTTAATTATAACAAATCTTTTTCTAGAAGTTCGTTTATTATGTTTATAAATTTTCCTGGATTTTTGCTTGGCATTCCTGAAGTTAGCATAGCTTCTTCAAAAAGAAGAATACTTATTTTTTCTAATTTTTCAGGTTCTAAGGTTTTTAAATTTTTGACGATTTTATTATTAGGGTTTAATTCAAGTATTGGTTTAATTTCTTTTACTTCTTGTCCCATTGATATCATGATTTTTTGCATTTGATAAGTTGGATCATTGCTATCAACTATTATTGCCGAAGGTTCTTTTATCAATGTTGCTGATAGATTTACCTCTTTTATGTGGTCCTTAAGAATTTCTTTTACTTTTGCAAGGGTATCTTTGAATTCTTCTTCAATTTTTTTGAAATTTTCATCTTTTAATTCATTGCTAGTTTCATTTTTGTTTATTGCTTTTAGTTTTAATCCTTCGTATTCTGGGATTAGATTTAAAATAGCTTCATCAAGTTCGTCGTCCATGATTAGAATTTCAAATCCTTTTTCTTTATAAGCATTTACGATTGGATTTTCTTTTAATATATTTTCTTTACCACCTGTTATATAGTAAATGCTTTTTTGGCTTTCATTCATTCTTTCTTTGTAATCTTTAAAAGATACAAATCCATCAACGTTTGAAGATTTGAATCTTATTAGTGAAATAAGCTTTTCCCTATTTTCAAAATCAGAATAAACGCCCTCTTTAATGCATCTTCCAAATTCTTTAGAAAAGTCTGAAAATTTTTCAGGATTTTTCTTGCTGAGCTTTTCAAGTTCGCTTAGAATTTTTTTTACAGAAGATGATTTTATTTTAGACAAGATTTTGTTTTGTTGTAAAATCTCTCTACTTACATTTAGCGGTAAATCTTGACAGTCTATTACTCCTTTTATAAATCTTAGATAGTTTGGAAGCAAGCTGCCTTCAGAGTCTGTAATAAAGATTCTATTTATAAATAGCTTTACTCCAGGTTTAGTGTTTGGGTAATATAAATCATAAGGAGCTTTGTTTGGGATATAGAATAAGCTAGTATATTCTAAATTTCCTTCAGCTTTTGTGTGAATATGTATTAGTGGATTTTCATAGTCAAAGGTTGTATTTTTATAAAATTCGTTATATTCTTCCGCTTTAATTTCACTTTTATTTTTTGTCCAAAGAGCAGTGGTTTCATTTAATTTTTCTTCTTTTTCTTCTATTCCCTCTTGTTTACCATCCTTCATTATGGGTTCGCTGTATTTTATGTAAATAGGATAATTTATGTGATTTGAATATTTTTTAATAATTTCTTGAATTTTCCATTTATTGGCATATTCAAGTCCTTCTTTATTAAGATAAAGCTTTATTTCTGTGCCTGGTTCTTCTTTGTTTGATTTTTCTATTTCATATCCCGTTTTACCGTCGCTAGACCAAATGTAAGCGTCATTTTCTAGAGCTTTTTTTGATATAACTTCTACTTTTTCTGATACTATGAATGCACTATAAAATCCAACTCCAAATTGGCCAATTAGACCTGCAGATTTTTTTTCATCTTGTTTTAAATTGTTAATAAATTCTTTGGTTCCTGATTTTGCAATTACACCAAGATGATTAGTTAAATCTTGTTCATTCATTCCAATCCCATTATCTTTTATTAGGATGCTTTTATCGTCAAAGGTTATTTCTATTTTTGGCTCTAGAACAATGTTTTTGAATTTTTCATTTGTCAAGTTTAAAAACTTGAGTTTATCAATAGCGTCAGACGCATTTGATATTAATTCCCTTAAAAATATTTCCTTATGGGAGTAAAGAGAGTGTATGATTAAATAAAGTAAATCATTCACTTCTGTATCAAATTGTTTTTTCATGCAATTTTTCCTTTTCAATTTAATCTTTACTTTTTTTATAATATAACATAATCTAAAAATAATGAATAAAGCAATTTGTTAAAATAGAAAATTAGAATCAAGGAGAATGTGTTGGATATAGGAATTTATGGTCTTGGTGTTATGGGTGGTAATTTAGCACTAAATATTGCTGATAACGGTTTTAATGTTTCTGTTTATAATAGAGATAGTGAAAAAACTGAAATTTTTGTTAAACAAAATTCTCATAAAAAGATAAGTGGTTTTAAAGATATTGAATCTTTTGTTAAAAGCTTGAAGACTCCAAGAAAAATCATCTTGATGGTGACAAGTTTGGCTGTAGAAAAGGTTATTGAACAAATTTTGCCTTTTGTAGATAAATTGGACGTAATTATTGACGGTGGAAATTCTCATTATAAGAGTACAATGAGACTTGAAAAAGAACTGTTTGCTAAAGACATTTATTTTGTAGGACTTGGAATTTCTGGGGGGGAGAGAGGAGCAAGATTTGGCCCTGCGTTAATGTATGGAGGAAGTAAATCAGCTTATGAAATTCTTGAGCCTATATTAAATAAAATTGCAGCTAGAACTAAAACCAACGATGTTTGTTCGACTTATATTGGAGAAAATGGTTCTGGGCACTATGTTAAAATGATACATAATGGGGTGGAATACGCTGATATGCAACTTATCAGTGAGGTTTATTTTTTCATGAAAAAAGCTTTCAATCTAGATAATTCAAAAATTTCTGAAGTTTTTGAAAAGTGGAATGAGGGGGATCTTTCGAGTTATTTACTAGAAGTAACTTCTAAGATTCTTAGGTATAAGGAAAATAATGAATATTTAGTTGATAAAATTTTAGATATTGCAAATCAAAAAGGTACTGGTGTTTGGACTTCTATTGATGCTCTTGAATCTAATATGCCTGTGAATTTAATTGTTGAATCTGTTTTTTCAAGATTTATGTCGGGGTTAAAACACGAAAGGATTATTGCTAGTGATTTGCTCAAGATGGATACCGTCTCTTTTGAGTTTGAGCTTAGTGATTGGATTTTGGATCTTTATTATGCTCTTTTAGTTTCAAAAGTAGTAGCTTATGCTCAAGGTTTTATGATGCTTAAGACCGCATCTGCTAATTATAGTTGGGATTTGAATTTGGGTAAAATTTCTTTAATTTGGAGAGAGGGCTGTATTATTCGCAGTAGTTTTTTAGATAAAATTAAATTAGCTTATGATAAAAATCCCCATCTTATTAATTTACTTTTTGATGATTATTTTTTAGATTTATTAAAAAATCATCACAAATCTTTGAGAAGAATAATTTCAAAAGCTAGTGAGATTGGAATACCTTTGCCTGCATTTTATGCTAGCCTTTCGTTTTTAGATTCTTATTCTACTAATTATTTACCTTCCAACCTAATTCAGGCACAAAGAGATTTTTTTGGTGCACATTCTTTTGAAAGATTAGATTCAAAACGAGGTGAATTTTTTCATAGTTCTTGGCAATAAATTTAATGAAGCCGTGGTTTAATTTAGAGATAGTACTTAGCGGATACTCCTCCAGCAAAGTTTGCTTTTATGCCTGAGTAAGTTCTGTGGCGCGCTAGTGATCTTGTGTTTGAGATCAATTCTATCGAAGGTGCTATTTTTATACCTATTTCTAAGCTTTCTGTAATGTCATAAAGAATAGCCAATGGAATTCTTATTCCAAATCCTAATTCTATGTTTATTAACTTGGATGTGTGAGACGATAAATTTAGATTTCCTCCTACGCCAATTCCTAAATTTAAATTTTTTATCAAAGATATTGTAAAAATAAAATCGAGTGCTGCTATTGCTAATAAATTAAAATCATAAGATTTTGATTCAAGTTTTAAGCCTGATAGATTTATTCCATTGCTACCACCATATCCTATTTCAAGGTCAACAAAGGGAAATGACATTATTAAGTTAATAATCGGATTTCCAATACTTGCTCCAAAACCAATTCCTCTATTTAAATATGAACCTTTTGCAAAACTGTTTGTAGATATATTTACAATTATAATGAATAGTATAAAAATTTTTTTCACCACTGTCTCCCAAATTTTGTTTTATTATTATAATATTTTATTTTTAAATTTTAAAATAATAGAAACAAGTCTTTGACAATTTAAATTTTGCGTTTAAGATTTTGAACGATTTTTAATTTTCCAATAATATTTTTTTATATTTAAAAAAAAAAGAAGCAATAACTTCTTTTTTTTTTAAATGACTTTATTATTATGCAAGCCAGAATCTCAGTCCTAGACCCGCAAATACTTCCCATCTAAATCCAACGCTATTGCTCCAGATGTTCATTCCAAGTCCTGGTGCTATTCTTAGAAATATGTCAAATTTTTTTCTAGATACTGCAAGATTTAAAGCTAAAGGCAATCTTGCTCCAATACTCATTGGTCCAGATCCTGATTGACTGCCTCCAAATCTTGAAAACCATATTGTTCCATATCCCCCAGCTCCTACTGAGAAATCTAAAATATTAGCAGCTCCTGAAAATGTATATATGTAGAAAATATAGTCGAGTGCTATAAACAGTGTTTTCCAGTCTGAGAATAAATTATTTACTCCGCTGTAAAGACCAATGTCAAAATCAAAGTCTCCTATATTAAACTGTAAAGCGATTGGAAATGGGAGTATGATTCCTGCTCCAAATTTACCTCTTGCAGTTCCTTTTGAATTAGCAAATCCTGAGATTGAGGCTAATGAAATAATAATCAAGATAATAAATATTTTTTTTCTCATTTTTTGTTATCTCCTAAGTGTAATATTCTAGTTTTTAAAACAGTTTAGTTCAATATTTTTTTTATTTAAAAAGTAAAAACTATATCTTAAGAGAGCTTTTTATTCCGATAGAAAAGTTTCCTTTTATTGGAAATAATAAATTTCCATTAGGTAATTGACCAATAAAAATTGATGGTGTTGTTTTTATTATGATTTCAATAATGTCGTAATAAGCTTCATATATTATGCCTATAGGCAAACCTGCTCCAATTTTATAGGTAATCCCAGAAAAAACATTTGCTAAATTTGAGTTTGTAATTTGGCCTATTTCAAAAAATAGGCCAGATCCCAAGAAAAAGGTAAAATTTGAATTTTTAATTCTTAAATTTAAGAATATATAGTCAAAATATGTTTTAAATAAAAATATTATTGATGATTTTGGAAAAAATTCTGAGACACTCAATATTGTTATTCCTATTCCAATATCAAAGTTATTAATGCTGAATTCTATTGCAGTAGGATAAGGGAGGATAAAGCCAAATTTTATTTTAGTCTTTGTTTTAAAATTGTCTATTTTTATACTATTTGAACTGTTTTTAGATTTTTCGTTTGTAAAAATATTCTCAACATTGAAAAATAATACAGTTATTATTAATAATTTTAGTAATTTGTTTTTACTTTGCATTACTATCTTTTTTGTGCGAGATTTAAATTAAACTACAGCCTTATGTTTAAATTATAAGATAGAATTCTGTCTTTTTATTATTTATTAGCAATTAAATTTTATTAATTTCTGATTTGTATTTATCAATATATGAGGTAATATTAATTTTGACGCTAGTATTCTATTTGCGATTTAAGTTGCATTTAAAGGGGCTTTTATGGACATGGGTTTAGATATACAAGATTCTTTAAGTCAGTATCTTTTATTTAGTTTGGACGAACTTTATGCTATTGAGATTAAATATGTTGTTGAGGTTTTGGAATATACTAAGATATCGAAAATTCCAAGGACTCCTAGTTACATGGCAGGAATAATAAATAATAGAGGCAAAATAGTTCCAATAATTGACATTCGAAAACAATTTGGAATGAGTGACCGTGTTATTGATGAGGATAATAAAAAGAGAAATAAGGGAGTTGATATTTCAAATATTATTATATTGACTTTAGCTTACGAGGGAGATGAATTTAATCTTGGAATTTTAGTAGATTATGTTAATGAAGTTCTTGAATTAGATCCATCTAGTATTGATGATGCTCCTAAGATTGGATCAGGGTTTAATTCAAAATTTATTTCAGGAATTGGTAAGAGCAATGATAAGTTTATTATTATTTTAGATGTAGAAAATTTATTTGATGTTAGAGAGCTTTCTAAGTTTAGAAATACAACAATATATGACCCCGAGTATCAGCAGCAATAGGAGTTTTAGCCATGATTTATAGGCCAGAAGGAGAACTTGTAATCAATAGTATTTTTAAGGTAAAAGAAGATTTGTTGCATATTTTTAAAAAAATGAAAGAGGGAGATACTCTTACCATTGATCTTTCAAATGTTGAAAAGATAGATATTACTTTTATACAAATTTTGTATGCATCCAATAAATATGCTAAGAATAGAAATTTATTTGTAAAGATTGAGTATCCATCTGATGAAGTTTTAAGTTCGCTAATATATGGAGGATTTTTAATAGATATTGAAGATGTTGATAGTTTTGATTTGGGGCTTAATTTGATTGGATTTTAGATTTAAGGAAAGCTTATGGATAGTAGTGATGTGATTGATAAATTTAAGAATTCCTTTAAGGAAGAGTCAATAGAGAATATTTCAGACATTGAGCAAGCGCTTCTTAATCTTGAGGTAAGCTCAGACCAGGAAACTATTAATTCTATTTTTAGAAATTTACATACCATAAAGGGAAGTTCTGGTATGTTTGGTTTTAATTTTACAGCATCGCTTGTCCATGAAATAGAAACAGTTCTTGATGTTGTAAAAGATGGTAGGGCTGCTTTTAGTCAATCCGTTATTGATGCTACCTTAATGTCGGTTGATTTTGTTAGAGAGCTTATAGAAGGCGATGAGGTAATTTCTGAGATTGATTTTAATAAACGCAAGCAGTTGTTAGTAAATGGAATTAAAAATGTTTTTGAAGCTTCTAATGTTGGGAGAGGGGGGTCTTTTCAAGAATCTGTAGAAAATGATTTTCCAAAGTCTGGTAACAGTTCTGTTTTAGAAGAATTTGTTAATGCTGATCTGGGTAATAAGTTTGATGATGAGGCTTTGAGATCTGAATTTAAGACCTACAAAATTCTTTTTTCTCCTGCAAGGGGTATTTTATTTCATGGGCATAAGCCTATAAATTTATTGAGCAAGTTGATTGATTTGGGTAGTGGCCATGTCAAAGCTAAAGTAGACAACATCCCTGATTTAGAGCTTATTTCTCCTGATAATGTTTATGTTAATTGGGAGATAAGGTTAGATACAGAAGAGAGTAAAGAGAGCATTGAGGATGTTTTTTTATTTTTAGATTCTCAGTCAAAAATTGATATTCAAGAATTAGACAAATGTTTTGAAATGCCTGATAAAAGTAATAATGTAGGGTTTAAAAATTCTAATTTTTTGCTTTCAGATAGAGATGCTAAAGATTCTCTTAATTCTTTATCTAAAAAATCAAAATTTGTTGAGAAGTCCGGTTTTAATGGAGAGAAAAATAGATCTAATAGCCAAGATGATGCTGTTAGAAGTAAGGTAAATATTGCTAGTATTAAGGTAGATTCTAAAAAGCTTGACCATTTGGTGAATCTTGTTGGAGAACTTGTTACAATACAATCAAAACTTTCAAAAGAGGCTGAAAATAGAAATAGTAATATTTTAAATTCAATATCAGCAGAATTTTCTTTGCTAATTAATGAACTTAGGGATTATACAACAGGGCTTAGAACAGTACCTATTGAGATTTTGTTTGTAAAATTTCAAAGGATAGTAAAAGACTTGTCAGCTAGCCTTGGTAAGTCAATTCTTTATCATGCTTATGGTGGTGATACTGTTCTTGATAAGAGTATTATTGAAAAGCTTAATGAACCTTTGGTTCATTTAATTCGAAACTCAATTGATCATGGAATTGAATCTTCTAAAGAAAGAGAGGAATTGGGCAAGGATCCTAAGGGAATTATTAAACTTTCAGCTTATCAATCCGGGGATTCTGTTATTGTTATTATTGAAGATGATGGGAGAGGTCTTGATAAGAATAAAATACTTGAGAAGGCTATAGAGCGCAATATAATTTCCGACGCAGTTGCCAAGACCCTCTCAGATGTTGACGTTTATAATTTGATTTTTGAGCCCGGATTTTCGACTGCAAATTCTATTACCGATATATCAGGTCGTGGAGTTGGTATGGATGTTGTTAGAAAGCAGGTTGAGTCTTTAAGAGGGCATGTTGTTCTTGAAAGTGAGCTTGGTAAATATACTAGAACTAAATTAATCTTTCCGTTGACTTTGGCTATTATTGAGGGCTGGCTTGTCAGAGTTAAAGACGAGCACTTTATTGTGCCTCTTTCTAATGTCGAGTCTTGTTTAGAATCTAGTAAGTTAATTTCTCAAATAGATGGCGTTGAGGCTAAAAGTAACGTAATGGATTATAGGGGCAGTATGATTAGTTTTATTAGACTTAGGGAGTTTTTTCAAGTTTCTAGCGAGAAGAGTTCTAGTGAGCAAGTTGTTGTTGTGAATACAAATAGTGGAAAAATGGGTATTGTGGTTGACGAAGTTTTAGGTCAGCATCAGACTGTTATAAAAGCTTTAGGTAAAATTTATTCTAGAGTAGAAGGGGTTTCTGGAGCTACTATACTTGGTGATGGAAGTTTAGCTTTAGTTATTGATATAGATGCAATAACTAAGCTTGTAAGATGAGAAATTGAAAATACAGATTTTTGTTTTTAAAGGTTGCAAAGTATTAAAATATAATAATGAAGATATTAGTAATTGATATTCAGGGTCTTATAAAGCAAGTTTTTGTTAGAGCTTTTTCTAAGGATAATGATGTTGAAATATTAAATGCAGGTTTTAATTCTTTAAATCTTATTAATGTATTTTTACAAAAGTTTCCAGATTTAGTTATTATTGATGAGAATACGGCAAGATCTAATTTTGGAAGTTCTTTAAACGATGTTCTTAACAATATATCTCTTCCGGTTGTATTTATTGCTCAAAATGAAATGTCACCAAATTTTGGGTATCTTGAGCAAAGTAAAGAAAAAGTTAAATTAATAATAAATAAGCTTAATTTTAAGCTTACAGTTGATTTGTTTCGTAGTAAGTATTTAGATTTAATAAAGTTGGAGTTGAAGAATCTAGGCAAGAATAAATTAATATCTTCTTTTGAAGCTAAAAGGATTCATGCACCAGATTTTGTTAGTCATTCTAAAGTAGGGTTTAGAGAAAATAGCTTAGATGATTCAAGTATAAGAAAAAGTTATAGAGTTTCTGATGTTATTAATTTTGCCCCCAAAAATGATCCGGATGTTGTTATTAAATATCAAGGTCTTTTAAATAAACATAAAACGGGCAAAATTATTGTTGTGGGCTCTTCAACAGGCGGTACAGAGGCTTTAAGAATTTTTTTAAGGTCTTTTAGAAAGGATTCTCCTCCAATTATTATTGTTCAACACATGCCAGGAGGATTTACAAGATCTTTTGCAAAAAACTTAAACAATGAATTTAATATTGATATTAAAGAAGCTGAGAATGGAGATATTCTTCGTCCAGGTCTTGTAATAATTGCTAATGGAAGTTATCATTTGATTGTAAAGTATGGTAGTGGAAATTATTTTGTAAACTTATTAGATGGACCTCTTGTTAGTAGGCATAAGCCTTCTGTAAATGTGCTTTTCAGGTCTGCTGCAATGTATGCAGGCTCTAATGCTATTGGAGTTATTCTTACAGGCATGGGAGATGATGGTGCTATTTGTATGCTTGAAATGAAAAAAAATGGAGCTTATACTATTGCTCAAGACCAGCAAACCTCTGTTGTTTTTGGTATGCCAATGGAAGCCATAAAAATAGGAGCTGTAGACAAAATCCTTCCTTTAAGTAAGATAGCTGATCATGTCCTAAGGAGATCTTAGTAATGGATAATGAGAATAATGGTTTTTTTGACGCTAATGATTGTTTAGCAACCTTATTTTATAAACTTGAATCTTTTGATGAGAATGCAAGGCATATTTATTCAAACTTAAGCAAATCAATTCCTAAGTTAATAGAAAAAATTTCTAAAGATTCAAAGGACTTGTCTTTTAGTATTGACTTAATTTCTAATCTTGATATTGATAATGACACTTCTTTGAACAATTTCATAGCTAAGATTATAGGTGCATTAGATGATTTTGTTGCTTACTTCAATTCTTCAACAACTTCTCTTGAATCTCAATTTAGCATCATAAGAGGTAAGGTTAAAGATATAGAAATACTTGAAGATGTGATTGAAAGAATGAAAAAAAGCTCTCTTGATATGGAAATAATGTCTATTAATACGCTAACAGTTGCTATGAGGGCCGGTAAAGCTGGAGGAGCCTTTTCTTATATTACTAGTGAGATTAAGGTTTTGACTCAATCTATGATCAAACAAGCAGATCAACTTACTAGCAAGGGGCGTGAAGTTAAAATTGGTCTAGATAGGGCTAAAAATCAGGTATATGAGAGCAATACTGCTGAAAATAAAATTCTTGAAGAATTTAGAGATAATTTAATGAAAAAGATAGATGCCTTTTCAGATGGAGTAGGAAGTGTTATTGCTCTTTATGATGATATTTTAAAAGTTCTATTAGAATTTAAATTTAAACTTGTAAATTCGATTTCTTATCTTCAGTTTCAAGACAGATTAACTCAATCTTTGCAGCATTTGAATATTATGTATTCTAATATCGATGTTTTTAAATTTAGAGATATAAGCGAGGTTCAAAAGTTAAAAATTTTATCAGTTTTTACTGATACATCAAAAGTTATAGTAAAAGATGTTCTTGAAAAGCTTGAGAAAAATTATATTGTTTTTGAAAAATTTATTGATGCTTCTCTTAGCTCTATTCAAACTATTAACGATTTAAGGTCTGATAATTCCTTATACATAGACATTCCTAAAATAATAGAGCAATTTTCTAGTATTTTGTCTGACCTGCTTAGAAGAATTGATGATGTTGAAAAAAATAATTCTAATTTTTTGAGTTTATATTATGAACAGGTTAAGCTTATAAAATCATTAGAGTTAATGTTTTCAAATATTTCAGCTATTTCTGCTAGATTCCAAAATATTAATATAGCTTCAAAGATAGAGGTTGTCAAAAGACCAGAACTTGAAGCTATGGAGGGAAATATTTCAGAAATGTCTAAAATTATCAAAGAAATTGATTCTAATATTACTAAGGGAATAGAATTTTTAGATCAAATAATTTTTTTTCTTGAAAAAGTTGTTAAGGATTATGACAATAGATTTTATCTTGAAAAAAACTATTTTAATAAGTTTAAAAAATTATTTATGGAAATTAAAAATGATATTCTTGATATTAAGAATATAGCTATTGACAATATTTTGTCTTATGAAGTTTTTTCAATTGAATTTATGGAAATATTTGAAGAAATGAAATTAGAAGTCTACAATGTTAGGAATTTAAAAAAATCTCTTTTAGATATAGATAACTTTTTAAGCAATATGGAAAGCAAGATAAATTTTAATCTTAACTTAGAACTATCTAAAGTTGGGATTCAATCTGTTGAGATTGAAGATAAGGAATTTGTTAACAGGATTGCTAATCGATTTACTTTATTTGTTCATAAAAAACACTTATTATCTTTGATAGAAGAGGCTAAGGATATTCATTCTTTTGATGAGGGTAGTGTAATTTTGTTTTAATTTTTATATACTTTTCAGGAGGGTTTTAGGAGAAAATTAGATGAAAAAAAGAATTTTGGTTATTGATGACAATAGGGCAATAAGGCAAAGTGTTGCTTATATTCTAGAGCAAAATGGTTTTGGAGTGCTAGAGGCAAAAGATGGTTTAGAAGGAGTGTTAAAGTTTAAAGAAGCAGTTGGGCAAGGAGATAAAGATTTTGACCTTGTTATTACAGATATAAACATGCCCAATTTAGATGGCATTGGTGTAATTAAACAGATAAGAGAATTTGGCAGCTTTGTTCCCATACTCGTTCTTACCACTGAATCTGAGCAATCTAAGGTTGATGAGGGTCGTAAAGCTGGAGCTACTGGTTGGCTTGTTAAGCCTTTTAATCCTGAGGCTTTAATGAAAACAATTTCAAAGATATTTTAAATTTTTATTTTCAATCAATTTGTAGGCTTTAAAGTTTCATTATAAATTAAAACGATTTTCAATATGTTATTTTAGAATAAAGATAGGATATTAAAAGGATATTTTATCTTTAATGTGGTAATAGCTAAATTGTATTAACCACAAAGGATAAGATCAAATTTTTAATTTGTGAACATACTGTGGATAAAGCAAATTGTTTGCTTAGAAGAAGTGATTATTAAATTGTAATGTTTTGATAATTTTTAAGTTTATAAAAAAGTAATTAGAATACCGGTAGTCGGAGTCGAACCGACACGAAGTTGCCTCCATCAGATTTTGAGTCTGACGCGTCTACCAATTCCGCCATACCGGCATAACTTTTATTTTACTATAACAGTGCCCAAAAAATCATTATTTTTGTTGAAAACTTTTTCTAAGTTTTCAATATTATTTCCATTTACTACATAAAGGGTAAGTCCAAGTTTTGAAGAGAGTTTTGTTGCTATTGGGTCAAAAGGCAAATTTAAGCCAGGGTTCCATTTTTGACCCACAATGTCTTGCAATTGTTTCCAATTTAATTTTTTAAAAGCTGTTGCGTTTTTAAATTTTTTTGGGTCTTTATCATAAACTTGATTTACGTTTGTTATATTTATGATATCTTTTTTGTTAAATTTTTCTGCAAATTTTACGGCAATGTAATCTGTTGAAAATCCCGATTTCCATCCAGAAGCGATTAGTATTTTTCCTTTAAAAGAAAAATTTTTTAAGGGGTTAGTAACAATTTTGTCTTTACAAAGGGGTTTCATTACTTTGCACAAAAATTCTGCGTTTAACTTTGTTGACATTATTCCAATTTCATCAAGTTCATGAGCTTGAAAATCAGGGTTAATTTTTTTATAGGCGTCTTGGTATTCTCTTGCAACTTTTCCTCCACCAACTATTAAAATGATTTTTCTTTTTTCATTTTCTAGTAACCATTTAAAAAGAAAGTTTTTAAATTTTTTAATGAATTCTATGTTGATTTGATTTGAATTTATTACTCCTCCCCCAAGACTTATTATTTTAAGCATTCAAGTTCCTTGTTTAGATTAATGGTTTTTAAATTTTTCACTTTTAATAATATAGCAATTTCTGTTAAACTTTTCATTAAAAATAAGTTTAAAACAATACAAACTCGTTAATTATATATTACAATTTAATTATTATGCAAAGAATTAAAAGAATTTATTGTTAAGTGTTTTAGCGGTAGTTTTACTTAGCAGTTTTTATTTTGGAGGATATTGTGCATAAGTATAAAGTTTCTGTTATTATTTGTTTTTTTAATTCAGCTGAAACTCTCGATACAATAATAAAGGATGCTGTTAATCAAACATTAAAAGATAAAGAAATCATATTGATTAATGATGGTTCTTATGATAGCAGTTTAGAGATAGCGGAAAAATATGTTAATAAGTATAGTTTTATTAAACTTTTTAGCCAGAAAAATATGGGACTTCCCGCCTCTAGGGATAAGGGTCTTTCTGAGGCCCAGGGGGAATATGTTATTTATTGGGATGGAGATGATTCTGTAGAGAGCACTATGCTTGAAGTTTTATATAATAGGGCAAAGGCAGACAATTCCGATATTGTTTGTTCTCAATTTTATGTTTATTTTCTTGCAATAAATGTAAAAAGAAAATCTCTTCTTCCTTTTCCTAATTACCCATTAACAGGTAAAGAGGCTTTTAAAAACTTGCTTTGTACTGTTTATGCTACTTTTGGAAGGAAGAATTTTGTTGTTGGAACATTATGGGATAAATTGATTAGACGAGAATTAATCTTAAAGAACAATATTTATCAGCAAAATGTGGTATTTGAAGATATAGTTTTTGTTATGCAAGCTTTACTAAAATCCTCTAAAGTTTCTTTTGTAAATAATTATTTTTATACTAATTTTCAAAGAATGGGAAGTATGAGCTCTTCTATTAGTGTTTTGCATAAAGCGCAATTATCTCTTAGCACAATAGAAAATTTATTAAAAAGAGAAGGCATTTTTAATGAATGTCAACATTTGTATAAAAGATTTTACTTACAATTTTATTATTTTATTTCTTTTAAGCAGATTTATATTATTAGTTGGAATATTTCTGACAAGCTTGTTTATAATGCATACAAGAAAAAGCTTATTTCTGTTCTTGATGAGATTAAAGGATTGCCTGAATTTCAAGATTGTTATGAGTATGCAAAAAGTTTTGGATTTAACGAAATCCAAATTTTGCCTAGAGTTATGCTAAAGATTTGGAATTTTAGTTCAAGACTTTATGTAAATTTTTCTATATTTATTTATAAATTATTCATAAGAAATTGAATTTACCTTTTTGGTTTAATTGTTTTTTTCATATTTTGATTTTTAATATTAAGGGGTGTGTATGCTTATTGAAGCACTTAATGTAGGATTTTCCTATAAGGGAAAAGAAGTTTACTCGAATTTAAATTTAAACATTAAAACTCCTCAAACTTATTTGCTTCTTGGCAAAAATGGAGTTGGAAAAACAACTTTGCTTAAACTTGTAAGTGGGCTTTTAGAGCCACTAAAAGGGAAAGTTTTGTTCAATTCTTTAGCAGCTTTTCCAAGAAATCCTTTGAATTTAGTTGATTTATTCTTTGTTCCTGAAGAATTTTCACTTCCTAGATTGTCTTTAGCTGAATACAGTAAAGCTCTATCTAGATTTTACCCAAATTTTAATAAGGCAGATTTTGAAAAATATTTATCGAATTTTAATCTTAATACCTCTCTCAATTTATCTTCAGCGTCTTTTGGGCAGAGAAAAAAAAGCATTATTTCATTTTCTTTAGCTACAAATGTTTCTTGTTTATTGTTTGATGAGCCAACAAATAGTCTTGATATTAGTTCAAAAAATGTTTTTAGAAATGTGCTTTCTAATTTAAATGATAGAGTTATTTTAATTACAGGTCATAATGTAAGAGATTTAACAGGAGTTGTAGATTATTTGATTATTGTTGGAGAAAAATCAATACTTTTTTCCAATTCAATATCTTATGTTAATAAAAACTATAAGATTAGAATTGTAAGCGAATTGAATGGAAGTGAATTATTCTATGAAAAAAATAAAGATGGGTTTAAGGCGCTTTATCTTGAGAGTAGCAGTGGGGTTGAAGTTGTTGATATTGAGTTTTTCTTTTTATATATTACAGAAAATAAAAAGGAGAGGTAATAAAAGATGTTTAGATTAAGAAGATTTTTAAATTTATTTTATTTTGATTTTATTTATAATAAAAAATTCTATGCTTTATTAATAGCTCAAATTTTGGGTATGATATTTATATCTTATTTGCTTGTTAGATTTTATTTTAATTTTTCAGCAACTGATTTTTTAAGATTTATTGCTCCTAAAATTTTTATTTTAACTTTGATTATATCAATGTTTGCTATTTATGATTATTATAAAGTAATTCACGATCCGTTTAAAAATATTCTTTATTTTTCTTTACCTGTTTCAAGCTTTGAACATTATTTTTTCAATTTAATTAAATATTTGATTGCATTACCTTTGATTTTAATATTTTTATATTATTTAGGGTTTAATATTCTTTTGTTTCTAGATAATGTGTTTTTTTTAAGAAGCGAGAATGCTGTTTATTTGGAATTAAGCTATCTTTCTGATTTTTTATTTTTTCGTTATTTTGATTTTTTGTCCATTTTTTCAATCTTTATTTTTTTTAGAATAGCTTTTAAAACACATTCTTTTGTTAAGACTTTAATAGTGTTTTTAGGAACTGTCTTTTTATTGTTTTCTTTTACATCTTTTTTCCATTCGGTTTTTAAATATTCACCGTGTTCTTCGGATTTAATTTTTTATTTTGATAGATTTTTGGACGATCTTTTTTTAAAAATGTTTTACAGTTTAGGATTTTTTTTGTATTTAGCATCATATTTCAAGATAGTGGAGTTTGGAAGTGTTAGGAAAAAGGGCAATTTATTTGCTATTGTAGGATTTTTAATATTTTTAGTAATGTTTAATTATTATTATTTAACCAAAGGTTCATTTTATTGCTTTGTAAATTATAATTAAAACAGTTTAAAAGGCTTAAGATTGAAGATTTTAAAATAGATTCATAGACTTGGTGTTAATGATTTTTAATTTTGTTCTAAATTAATATTTTTATATGCTTTGATGAAGTAAAGTTTTATGTTTTATTTACTTGTTTGTATTTGAGTGTAAGTTTGATAATTTAGAATTTAAAGTTTCAATTTCGGGGTGTTCAATGAAAAAAAACTTAAAGATTTTAGTAATAACAGGGGGTGTAATTTCTGGGATTGGTAAAGGGGTTACATCAGCGAGTATTGCAAGGTTATTTAGATATGACTTTAGGATTACTCCAATTAAATGTGATGGATATTTAAATACTGATCCTGGAACGATTAATCCTGTTGAGCATGGAGAAGTTTTTGTGCTTGATGATGGAGGAGAGGTTGATATGGACTTTGGTCATTATGAGAGATTTTTAAATCTTAATGCAAAGTCTAGTTGGAATATTACAATGGGCAAAATATATAAAAAGATACTTGAGAATGAGCGACAGGGTAAGTATTTGGGAAGAACAGTGCAGCTTATTCCTCATGTTACTGATGAAATTAAGTCTACAATTTTTCAAATTGCAAGTTCTGAAAATAGTGAAATGTTGATAATTGAAATTGGTGGAACTGTGGGAGATATGGAAAATATTTTGTTTATTGAGACAGTAAGGCAAATAAGACATGAGATTGGAAGCGATAATATTTCTTTTATTCATTTAACTTATGTGCCAAGTCCAGCCGGAATTAACGAACAAAAATCTAAGCCTACTCAACAAAGTGTTAAAACTTTAAATAAAGCGGGTATTTTCCCCGATTTGATTATTGCTAGAAGTTCTCAAGTATTGACAGACCAAATCAAAAAAAAAGTAGCAATGTTTTGTAACGTAGAGAGTACCTCTATTATTGATAATGTTGATGTTTCTACTATTTATGAAATTCCTATATCTTTTTACAAGCAAGGTGTGCATAAAATTTTAAGCTCTAAGTTAGGCATTAAGGTTGATCCAAAAATCGAAGAGCTTTCAAAGCTTGTAGGGGTTATAAAATCTAATTTTTTTGCACCTAAAAAAATTGTTAATATTGCTATTTGTGGTAAATATGCTGAGCTTGATGATTCTTATGCGTCAATTAGAGAGTCTTTGGTTCATGTTGCAGCTAATTTGAATTTACTTATTAAAAATACTCTAATTGATTCTAATGACATAAATGAAAGCTGTTTAAAAGAGTTTGATGGCATTATTGTTCCTGGTGGTTTTGGGAGTAAAGGATATGAGGGTAAAATTCTTGCTATTAAATACGCTCGTGAGAATAATATCCCTTTTCTTGGAATTTGTTTGGGTTTACAGCTTGCTGTAATAGAGTTTGCTCGTAATGTTTGCGGAATACTTGATGCTAATACGGAAGAAAATTTAGAAAAAGATGAGCCTTTGGTAAATCCTGTTATACATTTACTTCCTGAGCAAAAGGGAATTAAAGATAAGGGTGCTACAATGAGACTTGGAGGATATCCTGTGATTCTTAAAAAAAACACAGTAGCTTTTAATCTCTATGGCCAAGACAGGATAACTGAAAGATTTAGACATAGGTATGAAGTTAATAATGATTATTTAGATTTATTTGAAAAAAATGGACTTGTAGTATCTGGATTTTCAAGTGATTTTAAAATGGCAAAATTAATAGAAATTCCTAAAAATAAATTTTTTGTAGCTTGTCAATTTCATCCAGAACTTATTACAAGAATAGAAAATCCAGCTAAGCTTTTTTTGGGATTAATTAAAGCTTGCATTTGAGTTTTTTATTTATTTTCTTATTGAGTAGGCATATTTTCAAAATTAATGTTTGTCATGTTTTCAAATTGCATGATTTTGTAGCTTAAAAACAATTTAGAAAAAATGGTTAGCATCATTATTGTTAAAAGATCAAAAAAAGCATTAACTATTGTATTGGTAAAAGACATTTTTTCATAGATTATATCGTTTATCACTTTAGGCAAACTAAATGCAAGCCAAGTTATGCCAGATATTAGCATTGCTGACAATATATTGTAATTTAAGTTTGTTAAGCTTTCAAAGGAGTTGTTAGTTAGGTTTATTAAATTGTTAAATAAATTAACAAGGGCATTGATTAAAAAACTTTGTAATAAATTATTGAAAGCTAAAATGGTAATAATAAATGTTTTGTGGTGTTTATTTTGAGTATGTAATGGTTTGACATTGCTAATTATTTTTTTAAATAATATTTTTCGGTATACTACTTCTAATAGTATTTTAAATAAAGTCATACTGAGTATTAATATTGAATTAATATCTGAGAACATAAATTTGATTAACATAATTTTCCCCTTCATTTTAGACAATGATTTAATTATAATTAGTATATATAAAATATTTTGATTTCTTTAATTCGATTTAGATTTTATTATTTTTATATAATAGTTTTAATTTTTGGCAATTTTTATTAGGAGGATTAAATGAAAGAAGAAGATATTAGAAAAACGATTCTAATGAAAAGATTAGTTAAATATTTTTTTGATGAGCTTAAGTATAGAATGAAGATCCCTTGCCTTAGGATAAGCAATAAAGAGATGAGCACTAAATATATACTTCTTAATCTTTTTAGAAAAATTGCAAATCTTCCTTTCAATAAGCAATATGAGATAGAAGAACAGTTTGCTCTTGAAGTTGGTGATAGGGTTGTTCTTACGGACGCTGTTTTGATTAAAAGAATTGATCATGAAAGGTGTGTTATTGTTGGTGTTGTTGAGGCAAAAACAGATCAAGTTGATCTTGATTATGAATTTAATAGATTTTTTCTCCAGGATGAAAAAATTAATGTTCTTTTTTGGCAACCCAAAAAAGTTATTCTCAAGCAAGATGCTAAATTATTTACAACAGAATCAGATGATATTTTTAATTTTGACAATGATTTTAACTTGCCAAAAGTTAAGACTAAATTAGAAGAATTTATCGATATTTTTCTTTGTTTTTTTTCTTACAGAGATGCTCTTTTTGAGTATAATGAAATTAGTGGTCGGTATTCCTTGATAAAAAGAAGCAAATAAAATTTAATATTGGTAGTAAATTTGATAAATAAGGAGAATAATTTGTATCTTTAGATGATTTTAAGATGAAAGTCTAAATTTATTTCAAAGTGTTAACTTGTATTATTTAAGTTTAAAAATATTTTTTGTTTATAGATGTATTTGATTTGATATTAAGGTTGGAATAATATGTCAAATTAAGTACTAGTCGCTCTATTCAAAAAGTTTTTTTTATGATAGAATCCCCTTATGAAAAAATTTTCGTTTTTAAAGAAAAAAAAAGAAAAAGTTCTTGATTCAAATTTTGTAGACAATGACAAAAAAGATTTGAGTACGTATGAGTATAAAGCTCCTGTTAAGGAAATGCTAAAAGGATTTTATCATACTAAAGCTTCCATCTCTACTTTAAAAGTAGGATTCGAGTTTCTACAAAGAATTTTGTTTTCTGGAATAGAAGATCTTGATCATATATTTTCTGTTCTTGTCAAGATGACAAATAATGCTCGTGATCATATAAACGTTATTTTTAGTGATCTTGGTAAGAATAACAAGGAAAAACTGAATCAAATATCTTCTGTTATTGTTGGAATTCAGGGAAGCTTAGAAACAATAAGTAATTTTCTTGGTGCTACCAATATGATTTCTCTTAATGCAAAACTTGAAGCTGCAAGGGCTAAAGAATATGGTAAAGGATTTTCTGTTGTTGCAGATGAAATTAAGCGTCTTTCTGATCAGGCAAAAGGTGTTATGAATATGATTTCTGTAAAGGAAATTGAGGAGGTTTCTAAAGATTTAATTTCTCATAATCTTAAGGATTTGCAGATTGATATTGATAAGTTCTTTGTTGGGATTCTTGAACAGCTTAATTATCTTGAGAGCATATTTAAACGTTTTTCAAGTAGTCAAGAGGAGTTTTCTTCTTTGTTGGAAAATCTTGAGAGCATAGATGCTAATATGGCTTATTATTCAAAGAACTGTGATTCTTTGATTAGTTCTGATACTTTTATGCTTTCTAATGATGAATTTTTAAAAGAGCTAGAATTTATTATCTCAGAGCAATTTTCTTGGATTAATAATTTGAGATTAATTGTTGAAGGGCAGAAGTCAATGTTCATTCAAACGGATGTTTCCAAGCATGGGTTTGGATTGTTTTATAAAGGATTGTCTCCTAAGAATGATGTTATTAAGCAGTTGTGGGAAGAAGTATATATTCCTTATTTAAATATTAATAAGTTTGCAACCGAAATTGTGATTATATTTAGAACAGAAAATCGCAATGATAGTGATTTAAGGCAAGCTAAAGATTTTTTGTCTCAAGCTGAAAGTTTGTCTGAAGAGATTGTTAGAAAGCTAGAGCACATTAAAAAAATGGTAATTGAATTGGATAATCAAGGAATTAGTGTTTTTTCTTGATTATTTTGATGAGATTTTTTGCAATAATTTAAATTAGGGATTTAAAAATTATTATAACTTTTTAAGTTTTTGTTTATTTGGCTAAGGTTTGTTAAAAATCAAGTTTTATTTTGATAAAATAATTTTAGGTATGAATTTTAGATCTAAGTTTATTCATCTTCATGTTCATTCAGATTATTCTCTTTTAGATGGGGCTGCAAAAATATCAGACATTATAGCAAAAGCTAAAAAATGCAATATGTCGCATATTGCATTAACGGACCATGGTAATCTTTTTGGAGCTATTAAATTTTATAAAGAAGCTAAAAAAGCGGAGATTAAGCCAATAATCGGCATTGAAGCTTATATGGCAAAAACTTCTAAGTTTCTAAAAAAACATGATGATCTTGGAAAAATGTCTTATCATTTAATTTTGCTTGCTAAGAATGAACTGGGTTATAAAAACTTATTAAAGTTAACAAGTGTTTCTTATCTTGAAGGGTTTTATTATCGTCCAAGGATAGATAAAGAGGATCTTGAAAAATACTCAGAAGGTTTAATTTGCACTTCAGCTTGTATTGGAGGGCTTATTCCAAGACTTATTTTGGCCAACAGATTTGAAGAGGCTAAGAATGAAATTCTTTGGTTTAAGAAAGTTTTTGGTAATGATTTTTATCTTGAGATACAAAGGCATGGCATTAAAGATCAAGATATTGTAAACAAAAGGTTGGTTGAGTATTCTAGGGAGCTCGGAGTTCCTTTAACAGCATCTAATGATTCTCATTATGTTAACAGAGAAGATTCAGTTGCTCAAGATATCATTGTTTGCATTGGCACTGGTGCTAAGAAAAGCGATGAGAATAGGTTGAAAATGGAAACCAATGAATTTTATATTAAATCTCAGGAAGAAATGTGTGAACTTTTTGTTGATTTGCCTGAAGCTTTGGAAAATACTGTAAGGATTGCAGAAAAGTGTGATGATTTTAAAATAACTTTTCCAGGACCCATTTTGCCTGATTATCAAATTCCTATTGAATTTAAAACTCTTGGTGAATATTTGGAGCATCTCACTCTTGAGGGATTAAAGTTTAGATATAAAACTTTGACAAGCAAAATAAAAGATAGAGCTTTTTATGAATTGAGCGTGATAATTGGGATGGGCTTTGAAGGCTATTTTTTGATTGTTTGGGATTTTATTAAATTTGCTCATGATCACGATATTCCTGTTGGAGCTGGACGTGGTTCTGGTGCTGGTTCAATTGTAGCTTATGCTCTTAGGATTACCGATATTGACCCTTTAAAGTATAATTTGCTTTTTGAGAGATTTTTAAATCCTGAGCGTATTTCTATGCCCGATTTTGACATTGATTTTTGCTTTGAAGGTAGAGACGAGATTATAAGGTATGTCACCAATAAATATGGGGAGGATAAGGTAGCTCAAATAATTACTTTTGGAACTTTAAAGCCCAAAGCTGTAGTCAAAGATGTAGCTCGAGTTTTGGATATTCCATTTTCTGAATCAAACGAACTTACTAAATTTATTCCTGATGGACCTAAGGTTTCTTTAAAAGAAGTTTTAGATGATAATTCTTTGAAAGAGTATTTTACTAGCAAGCCTGTTTATAAAGAATTAATGAATGCTGCGTTGGTCCTTGAAGGAATGAATAGGCATGCTTCAACTCATGCTGCAGGAATTGTGATTTCTAAAACTCCTTTAACCGATTATGTGCCTCTTTATAAGGATTATAAGCAAGGCTCTGTTTCTACTCAATATACTATGGATTTGCTTGAAGAATGTGGACTTGTTAAGATGGATTTCCTTGGTTTGAAAACATTAACTTTAATAAAAAATGCAGAAAATCTTATCAAGAGTATAAATCCCGATTTTGACATAAAAAATATTCCAGATAATGATGTTAAGACTTTTAAGATGTTAGGAGAAGGAAGAAGTGCGTCTGTTTTTCAATTTGAGTCTGAGGGAATGCAACAAATTCTAAAAGACGCAAAGCCTGACAATATTGAAGATTTAATAGCCTTAAATGCGCTTTATAGACCAGGCCCTATGCAATTTATTCCCCAATTTATTGCTGCTAAAAAGGGTGTTAAGAGGATTAAGTATCCTCATCCGGATTTAAAGGAAGTTTTAAGACCAACTTATGGGGTTATTGTTTATCAAGAACAAGTAATGGAAGTTGCAAGAATAATTGGAGGGTTTTCTCTTGGCAAAGCTGATATTTTAAGGCGTGCTATGGGTAAAAAGAAAGAAGACGAGATGAATGAAATGAAAGTCGACTTTTTAAGAGGTGCTATTGATAAGGGTTACGGTAAGGAAATTGCTAGTGAAATTTTTGAACTTTTAAAGCCTTTTTCAGGTTATGGATTTAATAAATCGCATGCAGCAGCGTATTCTTTAATAGCGTATCAAACTGCTTATCTTAAGGCAAATTATCCTGAGCATTTTATGGCTGCCAACTTGACAAATGAAATTAATAATAATGAAAAGCTTTCTTATTACATTGAAGAATCAAAAGCTATAGGAATAAACGTACTAAAGCCCGATATAAATCGATCTTTTAGAGAATTTCGTGTAACTGGCTCTGGGATTTCTTATGGGCTTAATGGGATTAAAAATCTTGGAGGGATTGTTGTCGATTTAATGATTGCTGAGAGAGAGGAAAAAGGGAAATATAGTTCTTTTGAAGATTTTATTAGACGTGTGGATGATAAAGTAATTAATAAGAAATTTTTAGAATCTGCAATCAAATCTGGACTTTTTGATAGCTTAGGGCAGAATAGGAAAACTTTATTTGAAAATCTTGATCGTTTGATTGAAGTTGTTTCAGAAGATAAGAACAATAAAAAACTTGGTCAAAATAGTTTATTTGATGTTCTTGAAAGTCAAGATCTAATTCAACAAAGTTTTAATTATCAAGTTTATGAAGAGTATTCTTATTCTGAGCTTTTGGGGTTTGAAAAAGAGCTTTTAGGATTTTATGTGTCAGGACATCCCCTTGATCCTTATAAAAAGGCAATTAATAGTTTTTCTAGTTTTGATGTTATAAGAGATCTTGCTTCTAAAAAAGATAGTATTGTTCAATTTTCTGGTATTTTAAATTCAATAAAAGTTATTCAGACTAAAAGAAATAATGCAAGAATGGCTTTTGGCTCTATAGAAGATTTTAAGGGTACAATAGATATTGTAGTTTTTACAGAAAGCTATGAAAGATACAAGAATTTTTTACTTGAGGGCAATATTATTGGGGTTATAGGTAGACTTACATTTAATAGAGACAAATTTTCAATTGTAGTTGAAAAAGTTTTAAATATTGAGAGGCTCTCTGAAAATAAAGTAAGTAATATTCATATTAAATTTTTAAATAGTAAATTAAATGATTTGCAATTACTTAATTCTTTGAAGGAAAGTATAAATAATTTTGAAGACAATTCTGGATTGTCAAATGTTTATTTTTATTTAAGAGAAAATGGTAAGGATTTAAAATTAAAAATGAATTCAATTTTAAATTTTGGACCAGATGCAGATAAGCTTGATAAGTTGAGAAGGTGTGTAATAGTTGAAGATGTTTGGGTTGATTAGGAGGAGCTGTGTTGTTTGTTTTAATAGAAACTTTAATGGTATTTTTGCAGATTTATAGGATTTTAATTTTAATTAGGATCATTTTGAGCTGGCTTGTGTCTTCTGGGATTAATACCAATGTATTTTTCAGATTTATACATATTGTCACAGAGCCATTTTTATCTTTTTTCAGAAGAATTCCGTTTTTTACATTTGGTATGTTTGATTTTTCTCCAATTGCAGCTTTAATCACTCTAACTATTGTTGAAAGAATGTTGGTTTATGGAAATTATAAGCTTTCTACATTTTTTATTTTATTTATTGTTGAGATTTGGGGAATATTTAGGAGTATTTTTATTGCCATAGTTTTCTTTTTATTGTTGAGATTGTTATTATTGCTTTTGAATTTGTTCCAAGATTCAAGCTTTTTAAAAACGGTTGATTCATTTTTATTTCCTTTGTCTACTCGGATAAGTGGATTAGTTACTGATAAGCATATGTCTTATACTTTCCGTTTGATTGTTGGGAGCGCTTTAATGGTGGCATTTATAATTATTATTGAACAAGTTGTATTTGCTATTAGAATTTTAGGAACATATTTACCTTTTTAGGAGATTAAAATGTTTTTACATGAGTTTGAATATGAGCTTAAAGGTATAGGCGGTCTTGGTGAGAAAGGGGTTGAAAGATTAAATAATCTTCAAATTTTAAATGTTAAAGATCTTATTGAGTTTTTTCCCATAAAGTATGAAGATCGTCAAAATATACAAACTTTTCCAGATTTTTCTAAGGTGAAAAGTTGTGATATGATGACGGTGTTTACTGTTGTTGAGCATAAAAAATTTGGAGATAATTTTAAAAAAAATTTAAAGTTAACAGTTAAAAGCGTGAATAATGAGACTTTTGAAATTCTACTGTTTAACAGGGCTTTTTTGGAGAATGTTTTTAAAAAAGATAAAAAGTTCTATATTTATTCTAAATTTATTTATAACGATTACAGTGGCTTATGGAGTTGTTCTAATTTTGACAGTGAAGTTTTTAGCGATAATCCTGAAAGGTTTAAAAAAATTCTTCCGGTTTATTCTTTGACAGAAGGGTTAACATCAAAGAAAATTTCATTATATGTAAGAGAGGCTCTTGAATATTTTTTTAAGTTTGGTCAAACAGATGTTCCCAAATTTTTGATAGAAAAGTATTCTTTATTGTCGTTAAGCGAGGCTTTAAAAGAAATTCACTTTCCAAGTTCATTAGAAATGCTTGAAAAGGCAAAAAAAACTTTAATTTACAGAGAAATTTTCTTGCTTCAGTTTTTTTCAAGGTATAGATCTTCTAAGATTCTTTTACGAGAAAAAAAACATTTATCAAGAGATTTGCTTGAAAGGGTTGTGTCGGGCTTGCCTTTTGAACTTACAGAAGATCAAAAAATTTCTATTGATGAGATACTCTTAGATCTCGGCTCTTCTAAGCCAATGAATAGATTGCTTCAAGGAGATGTTGGAAGTGGAAAAACCCTTGTAGCCCTGCTTTCAGGGCTTCCTTTAATTGAAGCTGGATATCAAGTGGCATTTATGGTTCCTACTGATCTTTTGGCTCATCAACATTATGATAATTTATCCAACATATTATTACCTTTTAATATTTCAGTAACTCTTTTGACTGGTAGTTTGAAAAAGAGAGAAAAGGAACAAGTGTTAGAAAATATTAAAAATGGAACTACCGGTTTAATAGTTGGAACACATGCTATTTTTTACGAAAGTACAGAATTTAAAAGATTAGCATACGTTATTATTGATGAGCAGCATAAATTTGGGGTGGTTCAAAGGGAAGAGCTTAAAAACAAAGGAGAAGGGGTAGATATGCTTTTGATGTCTGCAACACCTATTCCTAGAAGTTTTGCATTAACACTTTTTGGTGATCTTGAAGTTTCTTTTATTAAAACATTGCCTAAGGGACGTTTGCCTATTACTACTTATTTAGCAAAGCATGGTAATGAGAATAAGGTTTATGAGTTTTTAAGAAAAGAACTTTTAAAGGGCCATCAGGTTTATTTTGTTTATCCATTGATTTCATCTTCAGAAAAATTTGAATTAAAAGATGTTAATAATATGTGTTTAAAATTGAAGGAAGTGTTTAGTGAATATGTTGTAGATATGCTTCATTCTAAGTTGCCATCCGACTTAAAAGAAGAAATTATGAAAAATTTTTATTCCAAAAAAGTAGATATTTTGGTGGCTACTAGTGTTATTGAGGTTGGGATTGATTGTCCAAATGCAACTTGCATGGTTGTAGAGCATGCTGAGCGTTTTGGGCTATCTACTTTACATCAAATTAGAGGTCGTGTCGGGAGAAGTAATTTACAATCTTTTTTCTTTTTGCTTTATAAAGAACCTTTGACAAATGCTGGAAAATTTAGATTAAAAACCATAAAAGAAAATTTAGATGGATTTAAAATAGCAGAGGAAGATTTGAGATTGAGAGGGCCCGGCAATTTATTTGGACTTGAGCAAGCAGGATATTTAAAATTAAAAATAGCTAATTTTGTTGATGACAGAGATATTATAGTCTTGATCCGAGAAGAGCTTGACTTGTTTTTTAATGATAATACTGCTTACGATAAGCTTGATATTGATTTACTAGACAATCTTTTTTGTTCTTATTTGAATGTTGGTAGAAGCATTTAACTTGCATATTTTTCAATTAAGTTAATAAGCGTTTCTTTGTTTTGATTCCAAACTTCAAGAAGTTTATGCTGTAGATTGTTAAAATATTTTTTTTGAATAAAGCACGGCTTAGGGCCTATGTACAAGTAGTGCCAAGGTTCTGATTTGTATCCGGTTTCTAGTTCGTATCCTTTTGGATATGAAAGAGAAAAGCCGTATTTTAAAGAGTTTTCGTAAAGCCATTTTCCTTCTTTTGTGTTTAGTAAATTATCATCTATATTTATAAAGTCTATTGCTGTTCCCATGTGATGTTGAGAATAGCCTGGAATTGCTGATTGAGTTTCTGCAATTTTTCTGCCATAAGTTTTTACATTGTAATCAAATAAAAATTTTTGATATTCTTTTGTTCTGTAGGCTGATTTTATTTTAATTTCAATTCCAATTTTTTTTGCATCTTTTACTAGCTTAATTAAATTCTCGATTAAAATTTGTCTTACCCTAAGATTCTTTGGGCCAAGATTTTTAAGATCTTTAAAATCATCAATATTTACCAAATCAGATACTTTATGATCCTCAGGAATAGGTGTTTTTTTATTTATTAGAGTTAGGAGATTGGTTTTTTCTGCATCTACTAAGGGTTTTATTTCTTTTAAGAATTGAATAGGATTTTTTTCAATAAAATTTTTACACTGTTCATTTATTGTTTTGGTAATTTTTATTAGTATTTTCAAATCTTTTTTTGAAATGTTGCTAGCTAATAAAGATAAGTTAATAAATAGAAATAATAAAATACAGATTGATTTCATATTATTTAATTATAATATATTTTAGTATAATAAGTAGTTAATTTTAATTATATGTATCTAATATAGATTAGATTAAATTTAGTTAAAATTAATAAATGAAGGAGAATGGGAATAGGTAATATGATCAAAAAGTTTAAAAATTATGATGAGATAATAAAAGAGCTATTTGTTATAGCTATTCCTACAGCTTTTGAATCGCTGTTATTTCAGATGGTAACTTTTTTTGATAATTTTATGATCTCTTATTTGGGTTCTTTTCAAGTCACAGGTGTTTCTTTAGCAAATAGAGTAACTTTTATTTTTTTTATTATTGTGTTTGGACTTGGTACAGCTTTAAGTGCTTACGTGTCTCAGGCAATTGCAAAAAAGAAATTTCTTCAAATAAGACAATCTTTTGCTTATATATTGTCAATTGGAACTACAATAGGAATAATTTTTTTTATATTTTCATTTCTTTTCCCAAAAAACATTATTCAACTATTTACATCTAATCAGAGTTCTTTAAATTTTGGATCAGAGTATTTAAGAATTATTTCATGGTCTTATGTGTTAATGGCATATTCTTTTTTATCGGCTATGGGGTTTAAGAGTGCTAAAGAAGTAAAAATACCTTTATATGTTACTTTTATTGTTGTTTTAATAAATATTGTTTTTAATTATATTTTTATGTTTGTTTTTGGCATGGGAATAAAAGGTGCTGCATATGCTACTGTGCTTGCTAGAATTGTTGAGTTTGTTTTTTATTTTTCATATAGTCTGATAAGTAATAATTCATATTATAAGATTAAGTTTAGTGATTTTTTTGCTTCAAGAATAGTTACTAGGGCCAATTTGAAATTAATCATACCCGTTTTGTCTCACGAGGTTTTTTGGGTGTTAAGTATAACTATTTTGCATGCATTTTATGCTCGTATTGGAAGCATTGAGTATGCTTCATTTGCTGTTGCATCGAATATTTTTGACATTTGCTTTGTATTGCTTCATGGTGTGGGACTTGCAACAGGCGTTGTTATTGGGCATTTAATGATTTATGATAAGAGTCATGTTAGATCGATTGGATTTTTTTTATCTTTTTTAGGATTTATTTTAGGCATTTTTGTGGTTATTTTGCTTATTGGGATATCTGGCTTTGCGCCTTATATTTTTAGCAATTTAGATTCTCCTGAACTTGTTAGTGTGTTTATTTATGTTTTTGCAAGCATTGTGGTTTTTAAAGCTTTCACAGCCCAAGTTCTTGTTGGAGTTTTTAGGGCTAGTGGTATACCAAATGTTTGTTTTTTTATTGAATCTGGGGTAATTGTTTTTTATACACTTCCTGTTGCCTATTTATTAGTATTTTATACAAGTTTAAGTTTGCCAATAGTGGTTTTTATTGTAAATGCTGAGGAAATCATAAAAAATATATTTATTATAATTGAATTTTTTCAAGATGATTGGATACGAGAGATTGATTACGAGGAGCTTGTTTGAGTATGGTAGTGTGATATATTTAGAATAAGTAATTTTTTTTCATAGGACTTCGTGAATTTAAAATTCATTTTGATTATTTTTTTATTAAATAATTTTATTTGCTTTTATTGTAAATTTATAGTATTTATTTTTTGCAAAAATCTTAATTATTTATTTAGAGGAGCTTATGTGTATTCCTTAAGTGCACCAAAAAAGGAGAAAATTTATAAAGACCTTTTAAAAATAGCTATTCCAACCGCTATTGAATTTTTTTTATTCAATGTTATTTCCCTTACAGATAATGCTATGGTTGCGTATCTTGGCGATTATCCTGTTGCAGGAGTTTCTCTTGCAAATAAATTTTTTGAACTGTTTGTTACTATTGGGTTTGCTATGGTGGGAGCTTGCAATATAATCTCTACAAGACAATACAATGAGGGTGATTTTAAGAACTTTCGAAATACATTTTTTATTAGCATATTAATCATTATTTTACTTTCTTTTCCATTTATAGTTATTTCTAGATTAAGACCTGTTTTATTGCTTAGATTGCTTTCCAATGATGTGCAGGCAGTTTATTATGGGGCGATTTATTTAAATGTTGCTATTTTTTCTTTTGTATTTGCAATCATAAAAGGACTTATTGCCAATGCTCTTAAAGTTGTTGAGATTGTAAAATTTCAAGTTTACATCTCTATTTTTTCAGTGCTTTTAAATGTAATATTAAATTATATTTTTATTTTTGTTTTTAATATGGGAGTAGTTGGGGCTGCTATTGCAACTACCATTATTCGTATTTTAGAGCTTCTTTTTTATCTTATTTATACAGTATTTAACAAGAATTCGGTCTTGAACCTTAAGTTTGCAGACTTAAAGGTTAATTTTAGCATGTTTGTTCAGTTAGTTAAATTTTTTGTTCCAATCCTTTTAAATGATTTTATTTGGTTTTTAGGATATCTTGTATTGACATCAATTTTTATAGGAATCGATACGCATAAATATGCTGCTTACAGTATATCTTTTTCTGTTTATTTTATTATCTTTAATATAATTAATTCCTTTTGTATTTCTTTAAATATCATAATGGGTTATGAAATGCATAATAGTAAAAAAGAAGTTATGAAAGTTGCAATCTATTTGGGCAAAATTGGGCTTAAGCTTGCTTTTTTAACATCTTTTGCGTTGTTTGTTTTTTCATTTATTGCACCTTATATTTTTTATACATTGAAATATGCGTATCTTACAGGAACTATTTTGAGATATTCCTCTATTACTGCTTTTTTCATGGCTCTTGCTTTTCAGTATCTTTTTGGGTTTTTCCGTGCAGGGGCATCCCCAAGTTTTGGAGCTATTATGGAAGGTGCTGTAACATTTATTTATACTATTCCTATTGCATTTATTTTAGCAAATTATACAAATTTACCATTTGAAATTATTATTTTTATTCCAGCTCTTGAGGATGTAATCAAATTTGCTATTTCACTTCCTTATTTTTATAGTGAAAGATGGATTAAACCTGTTAAAACAGGTTGGTAGGTTTGTTATAATCTTATTGTGCGTTTAGATGAAATTAAAAATTTAAATTTTTTAATTATGGGTTTAGGTCTTAATGGAGGAGGAGTAGCTCTTTCTAGATTTTTATTAAAGCATGGGGCAAAGTTAGTAATTACTGATCTTAAAAGTGAGTCGGAATTAGCTTTAAGTATCGATCTTTTAAAAGATTTTAATAGCCAAATTAGATATGTTTTAGGTAGACATGATATAAATGATTTCAAAAAAGCTGATATTGTTGTGAAAAATCCTAGTGTGAAACCCAATAATGAATATTTAAAGTTTGCAAAACGAGTTGAAACCGATATTAGTTTATTTTTGATGTTCAACAAAAATCCTATAGTTGCAGTAACAGGTACCAAAGGTAAATCAACTCTTGTATCTCTTTTGTATCAGGTTTTGAAAAGAAAATATCTAAGGACAATGCTTGGGGGCAATATTGGTGTGTCTCCTTTGAGTTTTTTAGATCAACTTGATGGAAGATCACCTTTGATTTTAGAGCTTTCTTCTTGGCAGTTACAAGCTTTAAGAGAT